>JBGVKA010000169.1:0-2754 GCA_045129715.1 Eubacteriales bacterium
ATGCTCGCTGCAGAGGAGGCGGTTAACGCTCTTATGAACGAGGTAAATACCACCATCACAACAGAGATCACGGGAGAGGCACCCTGCACTCACGATTGCTCCTCCTGCAGCCACCATTGCCACGGCTGATAAATACAGAGTCGTAAATTGCCAAAGGACGACAAAATTTAAAGAAAGAACGGTCATACTATGACACCAATGATGGAGCAGTATCTCCAGATAAAGAGAGACTACCAAAATTATATACTTTTTTACCGTCTCGGAGATTTCTACGAGATGTTCTTCGAGGACGCGATAACGGCGTCAAGGGTGCTTGATCTCGTGCTTACCGGAAGAGATTGCGGAGAGGCGGAAAGAGCCCCCATGTGCGGTATTCCGTACCACGCCTCCGAGGGTTATATAGGAAAGCTCATTAAGGCGGGCTATAAGGTTGCCATTTGCGAGCAGGTTGAGGACCCGAAGACGGCAAAGGGGCTTGTAAAGCGCGACGTTATACGTGTCGTTACACAGGGAACTCTCGTTGAATCCGATCTTCTCAACGAGGCGAAAAACAACTATCTCTGCTCGATATGCTTTTCGGGCACAGAGGCTGCACTTGCCTTTGCGGACGTTTCGTGTGCCAGCCTTTGTGCCACCGTTCTCAGCGCGGACGGTGACCTTTGCGACAAAATAATCAACGAGATCTCCACATTCTGCCCGAGCGAGATAATCATGAACGAGAACATCGACCGCTATCAAAAGCTCGGTCAGTTCATAAGAAACCGCCTCGGTGCGGGAATTTCGGACGAGAGCGGCGGACGCTTTGACTACACGCCCTGCTCGCAGATTGCGATCGAGCAGTTCGGCGCGGACGTAATAGGAGAGAACGTAAAGAATGTTCCCCTTATATCCGCTATCGGCGGCGCGCTTTCCTATCTTGCAGAGGTACACCGCTCGAGAATCCCTAATATCAAAGAGCTTCGTATATACAAGGAAAGCCAGTACGTTGATATAGACGCAAATACAAGAAGAAGCCTTGAGCTTTGTGAGGGAATGAGAACGGGAGAAAAGAAGGGAAGCCTTCTCTGGGTGCTTGACAAAACGAACACCGGCCCCGGTGCGCGCCTTCTCCGAAGATTCGTTGAGCAGCCGCTTACCGATATTGCGGAGATAACGAGAAGACAGAACGCCGTCGGCGAGCTGAAGGATTCGTTTATGAAGAGAAGTGATATCGAGGACAAGCTCGATTCGGTCATGGACCTTGAACGCCTTCTCACGAAGGTTATATGCGGCAACGCAAACGCGAGAGATCTCTTCGGAATCGCAACGACTCTCCGTGTTATGCCGTCTATCCGCGCTATCCTTGAGGATTCACAGTGCAGCGAGCTTAAGCGCATATACGATAGCATCGATTGCCTCCACGCTCTTGAATCGGAAATTTCGGATACGCTCGGTGACGATCTTCCTTTCTCCGTACGTGAGGGCGGTATGATACGCAAGGGCTACGATGAAAATCTTGACCGTCTCCGCGAGGCTGTTGATAACGTCAACGGCTGGCTTGAAAGGATCGCCAACGAGGAGAGGGAGAAGACGGGTATCCGTACACTTAAAATCGGCTATAACCGCGTCTTCGGCTACTTTATCGAGGTGTCGAAATCCTTTATGGAGCAGGTGCCCGCGCACTACATAAGAAAGCAAACGCTTGCAAACGCGGAGAGATACATTACCGACGAGCTTAAGGTCAAGGAAGCAGAGATGCTCGGCGCAAAGGATAAGATATGTGCGCTTGAATACGAGATATTCGCAAGGCTTTGTCAGAGGGTTATAGAAAATGCGCCTTCAATAAGAAGAACGGCATCGCTCGTTTCTCTTCTTGACGTTTATACCTCGCTTGCCTCCGTTGCGGATGCAAACAGATACGTTTGCCCTGAGATCGAGGCAGACAATATCATCGATATAAGAAACGGACGTCATCCCGTCGTTGAGAAATTTATGATGGGAGAGGGCTTTGTTCCCAACGATACCCTTCTCGATACCGAAAAGAACCGTACCATGCTGATAACGGGTCCGAATATGGCAGGTAAATCAACGTATATGAGACAGACCGCGCTTATAACGCTTATGGCGCAGATAGGCTCCTTCGTTCCTGCCGACAGCGCAAGGATCGGTGTCGTTGATAAGATATTCACCCGTGTCGGTGCATCAGACGACCTTGCGGGCGGACAGTCCACGTTTATGCTCGAAATGAACGAGGTCGCATATATTCTTAAAAACGCCACGAAGAAGAGCCTTATCATATATGACGAGGTCGGAAGAGGCACGTCCACCTATGACGGTATGAGTGTGGCAAGAGCCGTTGTGGAATATACGAACAGCAAGAAGATAGGCTGCCGTACAATGTTCGCAACTCACTATCACGAGCTTACCTCGCTTGAAACCGAATACGAGGGTATTGTGAATTATAATATCGCAGCTAAGAAAAAGGGCGAGAATATCATCTTCCTTCGTAAGATAGTAAAGGGCTCGACCGACGATTCCTTCGGTATCGAGGTTGCAAGACTTGCGGGCGTTCCCGCTGAGGTGACATCACGTGCTAAGGAGGTTCTCCGCTCACTTGAAAGCGGAAGCGATATGAAGCGCGCACAGAATCAAAAAGCGAAGAAGCATGAGGAGGCAGACCCATACGAGATCTCGGTCGATACGCTCATCAACGCGCACGTAGCGTCGATAATCAGGGAAACCGACCCCAACACTCTTACTCCCATGGATGCGCTT
>JBGVKA010000170.1:0-2703 GCA_045129715.1 Eubacteriales bacterium
TAGAGCTTTCCGACTTCGTCAACTTCCACTGCTACGGCAATCTTGAAAAGACCGTACTCACCATAGACGAGCTTAAAAAGTTCGGCCGCCCCCTCGTTTGTACCGAGTGGATGAACAGGATCAATCACAACGACGTAAAGGATATCTATCCCATCTACTATCTTGAAAAGATCGGATGCTATTGCTGGGGCTTCGTAGTCGGAAAAACTCAGACCAACGAGCCTTGGGAAATGTTCTGGAAACATTATTACGATCCCAACAAGAACGTTGATTACGATTTCACGAAATGGCAGCACGACCTCTTCCGCACGGGAACCATGCGCCCGTACGATCCCCGTGAGATCGATCTTATAGTTAAGTTTAATAAGCTTGCTGATGCTAAATGATCTTATATCCGCCGCGGAATAAAAACGTCCGCGGCGGACTTTTTTATAAGAACTCAACATATAAGCCGCGCCCGAGGTATCAATAATATATAATAAGGAAGAAATTTTGACGAAAAAACACACGATTTATTATATAATATAATAATATTGTTGTATTTTTACGGATTTTTTGATAAAAAGCTATTGAAATAGTCGCGTTTGTGTGATATAATAACTGCATTATATTAAACAGTATTCAAGGAGATACGGTATGAAAAGGGTATATGTAAAGGATATATACGCATCCCCCGAGAAATACGACGGTGCTTCAGTGACCGTCGGCGGTTGGGTAAGAAACCTTAGAGATTCCAAGGCTTTTGGATTTATAGATTTGAACGACGGATCCTACTTTAAGAGCGTTCAGGTAGTTTTTGAGCGCGAAAAAGTAAACAATTATGAGCAAATCGCGTCACAAAACGTTGGTGCCGCACTCGTTGTAACGGGCAAGATAGTTCTCACTCCCGGTGCAAAGCAGCCCTTCGAGCTTAAGGCGGAGAGCGTTGAGGTAGAGGGTACCTCCACTCCCGATTATCCCCTTCAGCCCAAAAGACATACCGTTGAGTTCCTTCGTGAGCAGGCTTATCTCCGTCCGAGAACAAACCTCTTCTCTGCGGTATACAGAGTGAGAAGTGAGGTAGCGTACGCTATCCATTCCTTCTTCCACGACAGAGGCTTCGTTTACGTTCATACTCCCATCATCACCTGCTCCGATGCAGAGGGTGCGGGCGAGATGTTCAGAGTTACCACGCTTGACCTTGAGAATCTTCCCAAGACCGAGGACGGTGCCGTAGACTTCTCTCAGGACTTCTTCGGCAAGAGTGCGAACCTCACGGTTTCCGGTCAGCTTGAGGGTGAGACCTACGCTATGGCGTTCGGAAATATCTATACCTTCGGTCCTACCTTCCGTGCGGAGAATTCCAACACCGCGCGCCACGCGGCTGAGTTCTGGATGATCGAGCCCGAGATCGCCTTTGCGGATCTTAACGACGATATGCAGCTCGCTTGGGATATGATCAAGTATATCATCAATCACGTTATGGACAAGTGTGATGCCGAGCTTCAGTTCTTCAACAGCTTCGTTGATAAGGGGCTCCTTGAGCGTCTTACCGCCCTCAGAAACGCTGATTACGCTAAGGTGACCTACACCGAGGCTATCGACGTTCTTCTTAAGTCCGGCGCAGACTTCAAGTATCCCGTATATTGGGGCGTTGACCTTCAGACCGAGCACGAGAGATATCTCACCGAGCAGGTCTACAAGAAGCCCATCTTCCTTATCGATTATCCGAAGGATATCAAGGCGTTCTATATGCGCCTCAACGACGACGGAAAGACCGTTGCCGCAATGGACCTTCTCGTTCCCGGTGTCGGCGAGATCATCGGCGGCTCTCAGCGTGAGGAGAGAATAGACATTCTCACCGCCCGTATGGCAGAGCTTGGACTCAAGGAGGAGGATTATTGGTGGTATCTCAACCTTCGTAAGTTCGGCGGCACCAAGCACGCAGGCTTCGGACTCGGATTTGAGAGAATTATTATGTACCTCACCGGCGTATCAAATATCCGCGACGTTATTCCTTATCCCAGAACGGTAGGAAACGCAGAGTATTGATCGAAAACCGATATTTTAAGACCGCGAGCCAGGAAAAACGGCTCGCGGTCTTGCTTTTTTACTGTTTTTCAGCGAAAAAAAATATATTTTTTGCAAAAAAAACAAGTTTTTTTGTGAAAATCTATTGACCTAATTAAAAATATTTGTTATAATTAGCGTGTAATATAATAAAAATCCGTAAAAGGAAGGTATGAGATTATGAGCGATGTTACTAATTTCGGAATTGGCGATCTTAAAAAGGAAAGCGAATTCAAAATGAACATTGACGCTACCAAGAAGGTTCTTAGCGACGAGCTTAACAAGAAGATGGCCGTTTATGCTAAGGAGCTCAAGGATGCATCAAAGGCAAAGGCTAAGGCACAGGCTTTAAATGACAAAAAGGACAACGATAAGACCAAAGCGGCTTTGAATGACAAGAAGGGTGCGCTTAACACCGCTTTCATCAATCTTTCCGATTCGGTAAAGAACTTCGATACCGTTATGGAAGAGCTTATGACTGAATACGACAAGTTCGTATGGCAGCTTGAGAAGACCAAGTCCGACGGTGGAAAGACCGCTAAGAAGACTAAGGCATCCCGCGATTCCTTCGTTAAGTCCATCGAGGCTCAGAAGGCAAAGGTTCTCAGAACCTGCGACGCTGAGTACGAGGATTACAAGAGAGAGCTTTCTATG
>JBGVKA010000171.1:0-9999 GCA_045129715.1 Eubacteriales bacterium
AGAGCCGACTTCACGATAACACGGATATCGGTGGTTGACTCATCGATGTGATAGTCAACGTTTGAAGCATAGGAAACCTCAATTGCATTGATGATAAGCATAGTCATTGCGGAGAGCGCCGCGCAAAGCACGTCGTCGCCGGACTCGCCGTATCCGGTATGCCCCTGCTCTTCAAACCCGTAGTATATACCGTTTGACTTATAAAATGTGATCGTAGTCATTTTTAATTAGCCTTCGATCTTTTCGATCTGAATCTTCGTATAATCCTGGCGATGACCGATCTTTTTCTTCTCGTTCTTCTTAGCCTTATACTTGATAACGTCGATCTTCTTGGACTTGCCGTTCTTAACGACATTTGCAACTACAGTTGCGCCTGCAACGTAAGGAGTACCAACCGAAAGAGTCTCACCGTTTACAGCAAGAACCTTATCGAAAGTAACCTTTTCGCCTTCAGCAACGCCAAGCTTCTCTACGAAGATAACGTCACCCTCAGCAACTTTGTACTGCTTTCCACCTGTTACAAAAATAGCGAACATGAAAAAGCACCTCACTTTCAGTAAGAAATCGCTACGTTAGGCGTTGACAAAAAGCCAAACTTTTAGCCTACACATAAGCGTCAAGATATTTTATCACAAAGTTTGTCCAAAGTCAATAGTTTTTGGTAAAAAAGTTTGTGTAAATTGCGCTTTTTTTATTTTTTTATCGAATTATTTCTCGCAACCCGCGCAGGAAGAGCAATTTCCGTCGCAAAGCTCGATATCTCCAAGCTTCTCGCCGCAGGCAGGACAGGTAACGTCAGCGATCTCAAGGTTCTCGTCAACGCAGATTATCTCACCGCAGGAAGGACATACGAACTCATCGTATCCCGAATCGTCGTCTCCCTCGAAATCGTTGTCAAAATCCTCTTCGAACTCCTCGTCGAAGTCCTCCTCATCCTCTTCGTCCTCATCGAGATAGAAATCATCCTCTAAAAGACCGAGATCCTCGTCGATCTCCTCGATATACTCGCGAAGCTCTGCGCTTTCTGCCTCAAGCTCCTCTATTCTTTCTGCCATAGCCTCAACAAGCTCAAGCATCTTTGCTATAACCTTTCCCTCTTTGCTATCCTCGGAAAGCTCGTAGCCCTCTGCAAGTCCCTTGATATATGCCGCATTAGCCTTGATATCCATTTTTATTCTCCTTTGTATTATAGAAAGCGAGGCTGTCCTTGTAAAAACCGACAGCCCCGTTCTCAAAAATTATAGTTAATTGTTAAAATTATACTCTTTCAACGTAATCGCCGGTTCTGGTATCGATCTTAAGAACGTCGCCCTCGTTGATGAAGATCGGAACCTTAACAACAGCACCGGTCTCGAGAGTTGCAGCCTTGGTAACGTTGGTAGCAGTATCACCCTTAACGCCGGGCTCGGTCTCAGTAACCGCAAGCTCTACGAATGTGGGAGGATCTACTGCGAAGATCTTGCCCTTGAAGGAAGAGATCTTGCACATCATTTCCTCTTTTACGAACTTGAAGTTGTCGTCAACCATATCGCGAGAAACGAGAGTCTCCTCCCAAGTCTCAGTATCCATGAAGTGATAAAGATCACCGTCATCGTAAGAATACTGAAGGTCTCTACGCTCTACAACCGCGTTCTCGAACTTAGCGGTGGGGTTGAAGGAAGCCTCACGGGTAGCACCCGTCATAACGTCCTTATACTTGGTTCTTACGAAAGCAGCTCCCTTACCGGGCTTTACGTGCTGGAATTCGATAACCTGATAAACCTTACCGTCCATTTCGAAGGTAAGACCGTTTTTAAAATCACCTGCTGTAATCATCTTTGATTTTTCCTTTTCTTGGCGAATTTCGATTTTTAATTACGGTCCGCCACAACCGATTTAATCTTATGAGCCGAGACTCACAACATATACACGAATATTTTACTATATTTTTTCGAATTTTGCAATAGGTATTTGAAATATTTTTGACATTTTTGCAAAAAAACTGCGAATTAAATTATTTCTATAAGCTCTTTGGTAGAATGAGTAAAGTTATAGCATCCGTTTTCGGTAACGGCAACCATGTCCTCTATGCGACAGCCGTACTTTCCGTAGAGGTAGATTCCGGGCTCAGCGGTTACTATTTCACCGGTGCGAAGCTTTCTTCCCGCCCCTGCCTTAGATACTCTCGGGCTCTCGTGGATAAAGAGACCTACGCCGTGACCAAGCGAATGACCGAACGCACCGTTATATTCCTTGAACGAGTCGATATAACTTCTTGCCGCATCGTCACACTCCTTGCAATCGGCACCTGCTTTGATCGCTTCAAGACCGCGACGCTGTGCCTCAAGAACCGTGTTATAAAGATGTTTGATCTTGTCGTCGGCCTTACCGATAACGATAGTTCTCGTCATATCCGAGCAATAGCCTTTGTATTTTGCACCGAAGTCCATGGTAAGAAATCCGGGCTTAAGCTTAACGTTTCTCGGAGTGCCGTGAGGAAGTGCCGATGCATCACCGGAAACCGCGATCGTTTCGAATGCAAAGCCGCTTGCCCCTGCTCTTCTCATAAGATATTCAAGCTCTGCGGCAACCTCGATCTCGGTCATATTCGTATTGATGCGCTTGATAAGCTCCGAGAACGCGTGATCGGTGATATCCTGAGCCTTCTGCATAAGAGCTATCTCGGAGTCATCCTTAACCTCACGAAGCTCCTCGATTGCACCGCCGATGCTCACAAATTCAACGTTCGGATAATTCTCGCAATATCTCTTATAAGTAGCAAAGGAAACACTATCACCTTCAAAGCCGACCTTACGGCATTTTTCACCGTCAAGAGTCTCGGTTATGATCTTCTTTCTATCCTCGGGCATCATTATCTCAAACTCGGGATAAGCCTCGCTCTGTGCCATCTCGTAATATCTGAAATCGGTTATGAGAAGTGCTCTCTTTGCGGTTATCAAAAGAAGTCCGTCCGTAAAAGCAAATCCGGAAAGATAATGCTGATTAAGCTCATCAAGAACCACAAGGGCGTCGAGTCCCTTTTCAGCAAGTGTTTTTCTGATTTTTTCAAGTCTTGTCATTTGTATTTCTCCATATAGTATTTTTTCATTCTGAGAGCGTCATCACTCTGCGTTCCTGCCGACTCGCAGATAACCGTAGGTGAATAGCCGCCCTTTATTATTGCTTCGACGAACGGCTCGTATTCGGGGCCGAAGACGGTATCCTCAAACGTCAGGTGCTTTTTCTCACCCTTATCCGTCCACTCGATTTTTGAAAAATGGCAATGAAGCTCGTTAGCCACGTCAGTGCCTCGCATCCTTTCGATCTTTTCAAAAACTCTTAAAAAGTCATCGGATGACTTAAAAACTCCGCCACAGTCTCTCGCATTCAAATGCCCGAAATCAACCACCGGGACGAGTGCCGAGTCGATCCTGCAAAGCTCAAGCACCTCGTCAAGAGTTCCGAGCTGATTTTTCTTGCCCATAGTTTCTATGCCGATCTTTATGCCGTAGGTATCAACCTCAAAAAGCGTTTTTATAAGCGTATCCGCAGCAAGTCTCATAGCCTCATCGCGAGATATCTTCGCGCAGGAGCCTGCATGAACTACGATGGTTTTAGCACCTAAAAGATTTGCGGCATCAAGGCTTTCACGAATATATCCTATACTCTTAAGGCGAGTTTCGGTAACCACGCCCGAAAGAGATATAAAATACGGCGTATGATATGACATTTTTACGTTGTTTTTTCTCGCTTCCTCACCTATAGCGCGTAGCATCGTCTTGCTTGCGGAAAGGCCGTTTCCTGCCTCGTATTCGTAT
This sequence comes from Eubacteriales bacterium, assembly GCA_045129715.1. Classification (GTDB taxonomy): domain Bacteria; phylum Bacillota; class Clostridia; order Oscillospirales; family CAG-272; genus UBA1740. The sequence continues at coordinate 3,798 of JBGVKA010000171.1, forward strand.
GCGTCAAGACCTATGTCGGATATCCAAGAGGGTGCGGAGAGCGTGGAGCTATATCCTGCCAGGTGAAACGCTTCACTGTTTCCACCCGGACCGAAAAACGCCTTAGCCATTCTTTTTCTCCTTCGCCTTGCGTTTTTCATATTTTCTTAAAATCGGCTTTTCAAGAAGTCTTTTAAACTTAGTGAACACGTCCTTTTTGTCATTGATGGGAGGAACGAGAGCCGAGCGTATACCTGCGTTTTTTGCCGCCCACACGTCCGTAAACACCTGATCCCCCATAAGCATAGTGGTTTCAGGCGTAGAGCCGATAAGCTCCATAGCCTTAAGAACGTTTTTCTTAAAAGGCTTTTTAGCCTTTGAAAATGCCACAAGACCGAGCTCAGCGTTGAACGTTGAAACTCTCTTTTCGTTATTATTTGAAACGAAGGCCGCACCGATCCCTGCCTCGCGAAGAGCCGCAAGCCATGCCTTGACGTGATCTCCCGGAAGAGCGTGCTCGTAAGGCTCAAGAGTATTATCGATGTCAAGGATCACTCCCTTGACGCCATTTTCCTTAAGAAATTCGACCGTAGCCTCGTTAAAGGTTTTAAATCTGAAATCCGGTTGAAGTGTAAACATAATTTAACCTTTCGGTATCTTTGATTGCCATATACGGTGTTTATCCACGATAACGGCACCGTATCTATCGCGTGTAAGTATTGACACAAATATAATAACAAAAAACGAATTGATTGTCAACATAAAAGCGCAATTCTCCTACACTATTGCAAAGAAAAAAGGTCTCAGCCGATTTCTCGACCGAGACCTAAATTCTATTGCCTATGCAAAAGCATATCTTACGTTACGCCTTTGCGCTGATCTCCCAGCTTCCGTCGTTCTCCTCGTACCAAGGAGTCTCGGTACCCGGAGACGTAGTAAGAACGTCGGAGGCGTTAATTTCTACAACCTCGATTTCGGGGTTCATATACTTTTTCATTTTCGTTACCGCCTTTATTACTTATTAATTACGGAATTTCTGTAGGCGTTTGCAGAAACGGAATATTTCATAAGTGCTTCAACAACTGCAACGAGGTTTGCATCGTTCTGCTTCGAAGCATACTCGTAGTATGAGTAGAGGTTATAGGTTTCTGCAACGTCGGTTCCCTTTACGGTGAAGGTCACGTCGTCAAGCATCATATACGCGTACATTACGATCTCAACGTATCCCTCGCCTGCGATAGCTTCTACCGTTCTGCTCTCTACCTTGAAGGTGAAATCGGACGCGGTGTAGCCGCTTGCAAGATAGAATCTGAACGAGGGTACCTCGCCGAGATATACTGCAATGTCGGTGAAGTAGGTCTTATCTCCGGGAGCCTTAGCCTCGCCCTCGGGAAGAGCCGCACTGTAGTCTCCGAGAAGAGTCTTGATCTCCGCAAGCTTCTCTGCTACGGTCTCGGTGTTCTTGAAGTAGGTGTGAGCCGCGGAAGCGTATACGAGCATATCCTTCATAAGAGTCTTGGTGGTCTCGTCATACTCGCCTGCAAGAACGGACTTGGTGTAGTTATATACGCTGAGAGTCCAATTTGCATCAACGGTGGTGTTACCGCGGTTAAGAGTTACGGTGAGCGCGATATCACGGAGAGTCTCGCCTGCGGGGAGGTCTACCTTGATAAGATAATACCAAGCTCCGTCAATCTCTACCTCGGTGTAATCTACGCTATTTCCGTTAACGGATGCGGAATTGAAGTTAGCCTTGGGAACGTAGATATTGTATACGAAATTAGACCAAAGAGTTACGCTCGTCTTGATCTTGTAATCCTTCATCACGGAGGGATAAAGAGCGTATGCAGTGGTTTTGCCATCCTCGTAAGCCTTTACGAATTCGCACTCAACGCCCTCGGTAGTGAGGAACGTACCCGTAGGAGCCGCAGACGTGGTAAGAAGAACGATCTCGAATCTGCCACTCTCGGAGCTTCCGAAGCTCAAGGAGTCGGGCGAGGTTGCACCGTCGGTGCGCTCGTCGTAGGTAGCAAAGGTAAGGCTTCTCAAGCTATTCGCGTCGATCTTACCGCCGTTTACGATAACGCTTATATCGTTTTTATTTCCGTCTCCCTCTCGGAGTGCAAAGAGAGTCATAGCTGAAACGGAGGAGCCGCGATAGATAGTGCAATCCGTGAGCGTTACGGTATCGACCGTTCCGCTACCGGCACCGCCGTTATTATAGCAGGTAAGTATGCCTCTGCCGGTGCTAACGTCGAAGGTCACTCCGGTAAAGTTGAAGAAATAGTTATCCTTAGCGGAGGATTTTCCGTCGTTGTTGAAGCAGAGCACGGGGCTTGCTCCGGTCTTTCCGTCATCCTTATATACGTTTGCTCTGAGGGTTCCGTTTTTAACGTTGATAACGGTCGTGCCGGACGTTGAACCGTGAGAAATAGCGTTGAAGAGGTGATAGTTACCACGGGTCCAGGTGTAGCCGCCAAGGTCTATCGTGATATCGTTGATATACGCGAGAGCCCAAACGTCACCGGTCGCCTCGGACGTGGAATAATCGCGGCGAAGAAGAAGCGTGCATCCCGTCTTGTAATTAGCGGTGCTATACGCCTCACTGTTGACGAAGTTCTTCCAATCCTTGAAGGCGTGGATATTTTCACCGTTCTTGAAGAGAACGAAGGGATATTCGTCCTTCGAAGCGTATTTCGTTGCGATGCTTCCGTAGGTCGTTTTAAGAGCCTCAACGTTCTCGAAAACGTAGCTTGTGGTAGAGTCGGAGTTATCGCACTTTTTCATAAGGAAATAGGTGCCTGCTGTAAGTAGATATTCATTAGTGGGAGCCGCGCTTGACGTAGGAAGAACTACCTCAAAATCAGCACTTACCGTCAAAGAATCGGGTGAGGGTGTACCCTCGCTGTACGATGCAAGAGTCATATTTTTAAGGCAATCGGTATTGCTTGCAGTAAGCTTACCGCCGTTCACGATCACCGTTATATCGTTGTGGTTAGATGCATTCGCGAGGCCAAAGAGCGTCATGGTGTTGGTCTTGCTTCCGCGAAGGAAGGTACAGTCGTTGAAGGTAACGGTGCTCACGGTCTTACCCGACAGGTAGGTTGAGTTACTGTTGCTCTGAACTATGCCTCTGCCCTCGGTAAAGTCAAATATAACGTTATCGAAAACGCATATGAACGTATCGGTCGAGGAGGACTTACCGTCGTTGTTGAAATTGATAGGCGCGGTTACCGCGGTCTTTCCGTCACTCTTGTAGAAATCTCCCTTAACGGTTCCGTTTATGACGGTGATCTTAGTCGTATTAGCGGCTGAGCCGTGGCTGATAAGGTTGAAGAGATGGTTGTTACCTCTGGTCAGGGTATGTCCGTCAAGATCGATGGTTATATCCTTTATGTAAGACCACGCCCAGTTGCTTCCCGATGCCTCGGAGGTGGAATAATCGCGGCGAAGAAGAAGCGTGCATCCCGACTGATAATTGCTCGTCTTGTAAGCGTCACTGTCGATGAATACCTTGATATCATGGAACGCGTGTATCATCTCACCGTTCTTGAAGAGAACGAAGGGATAATCCTCCGCGGATGCCTTATCGGGATCGATGTTTCCGTAAGGAGTATCTGGCTTTTTAAGCTCGTATACGAGATTGCCCGTGGTCTCGTTCTTGGTGGGGTTCTTGGGGTAGAACGCACCGTCCGTGAGTGTGAGCTTCGCACTGCCGGGAACCGTGTAATCCGAAGGAAGTTCAACTACCATCTGACTTTCGCCAAAGGTTACGGTATCGGGACTTCCCTCACCCTTTTCTCTCTCGTCGCTGAATGTAGCCATAGCGACCTTGGTAATATCGCTCGCTATAAGCTTACCGCCGTTTATGACTACGTCAACGTCGTTCTTGTTTCCGGAGCTATCCTTAAGCAAGAAGAGCGTCATAGAGTTCTTAATACCGGAGCAATCAATAGTGCAGTTGTTAAGGACGATCTTGCCGTTGTTACCAACGGTTCCGCCACCGAAGCAAGCAACTATTCCTCTGCCCTCGTTAAGATCAAAAGTAACACCGTCGAAGATCAGCTCAAAATTATCCGAAACGGTAGAACCCGTCTCACTGTTGAATACCACGAGAGGAGTTGTATTGGTGGTTGTACCTTCCTTGTAGAAGGTAGATTTAAGAGTTCCGTTGATAACGGTGATCTTTGTGTTACCTGAGGTCGCGTTCTTTCCCAACGCCTGGAACATATGGTTGTTTCCGCGAGTGAAAACGTATCCGCCAAGGTCTATCGTAAGAGTGGGAGTGCTTCTCATGCCCCAGGCGTCAGCACCCTCGGAGGTGCTGTAATTTCTTCTCATAAGAAGAGTGCATCCCGAAAGACCGTTGCTGTTTATAAAGGTGTGCCAATCCTCGAAGGCATCTATCATCTCACCGTTCTTAAAGAGAACGAAGGGATAAACGGAGGTGTCAGCGAATCTTGAGGGAATGACTCCGTATTTCGTCTCGATCTCGTTGGGATCCACGGATTTTACCTCAAAAACGACGGCACTCGCAGGCATAGTGAAGGTATAAGAGCTGTTTTCATCAAGAGCTATCTCTACCGCCTCACCGTTGCCGATCACCATCTTGACAGAGTTCAAGGTACAGTTCTCATAGGGAGTGAAGGTGACGCTCACCGTCTCGCCCTCAAGTCTTGCGCCTCCGCCCGTCATGGTAACGTTAGCACCTTTTACGGTCACGCTATACTTTCCGTCCGAGGAAACGATAGCATCGATAAACTGAGTTCCGATCCAGTGCTGAGCGTCTGCACAGTAGTGCCATCCGTCAAGCTGTCTCAAGCTTCCCGTATCAACGATGAAGGTCTTATCTACCTTAGAGGTCACCGCAACCTGAGCCGCGTTTACAAGGTCAATATAAGCAGGCTGGCTATACGAGGGATCGGGATTTCTCGTGATCTTACCCATAACGAATGGAAGGCTTGAAAGATCCGCGCCGACTATAGCACCAACGTCCTTTTTCATCTCTGCGATAAGCATAGTGAGAAGCTCCTCGTACGCCTCGGAGCGAGACTTGTTGTTAGTCTCCGCCTCACCCTGCATCCACCAGATACCCTTTACTACGGGAGTGTATCCCTCTTCCTTAAGAAGCGCAACACCGTCCGTAACGGTCTTGAGGAATGCCTCGTATATGTCACCGATCTTATTGTTTGAGGTGTCAACACCGTACTTCTCTATGTAAGAGGGGGGAGTCCACGTGCCCGATGTCACGGAAACCGAACCGTCCGTCGTGGGATAAAGGTACGAAGCACCTACTGCGTGCTTTATCACGGCACTCATTCTGTTGCTGCCGCTAACCGCAGAAGCAATTCCGATCTCAGCACCTACGGAAGCGGTGTCCTTACCGAGTCCCACCTTAACGGGAACGAGCTCGCTTATTACGTTACTGTCACCGCGACCGTAATAGAGAACATCCTCAAAGCCCTCGGTATAACGGGGATCGTTGAGTATCGAGGTTGAAAGTCCGTCACTTCCGAATCCTACCGCGTTCGACTGTCCTGCGATAAGATAAACGTCTATCTCGCCACGCGATTCGGACGTATTTTCAGCCGCAAAAGCCTGCACGCCACCGAAAATACAGAGCGAAACCAACGCACAAAGCGCGATAGCCAAGCAAATAATTCTTTTCTTGTTCATAATAACCTCCGGTTATTTTAATTTGCATATTAATTTTAACACGACCGCATTGCCTGATCTCGCCAAATTTGACGTATTTTACGCCAAAAATTACGAAAAGCCATACGCTATGTCAAAATAATAAGCATCTTACACTATAATAATACCATAACTCGCGCGCGAGCGTATGACAAACTACGGCATTATATATGACGAAAGGTTACTTTTTTCATCGTTTTTATGAATTTATCCATATTTCCATAATGCTAATAACAATAAGCACACACCCGACATAACAAATTTTCCGCAAAAAACTATCAAAATCCGAACCGAAAAAGGGCTTAGCCGAAAAACCGGCTAAGCCACTTTTTTGTTTAATGAATGATGAAGAGTTAATAATGAATAATTATGGTTGCTTTTTTTAGGAAAAAAGCTTCTTTTTATTTAATGGCGGGTTTTATGGATCTACGCCATTTTTCACTTTCAACTTTCAACTTTAAGCTTAAAAATTACGCCTTTGCGCTGATTTCCCAGCTTCCGTCATTCTCCTCGTACCAAGGAGTTTCGG
>JBGVKA010000172.1:0-7977 GCA_045129715.1 Eubacteriales bacterium
TAGTACTCGTAAGCACCAACGAAGCTACCGTTTTTGAAGAGCACGAAGGGATATTTTTCAGGAATATTATATTCCGCGGGAACGGTTCCGTAAGCACTCGCGTGATCCGTACCCGAATATACGGTGTCAATCTCAACGACAACGTCGTCACTAAGTGCGCCGAGCGCATAAGAGCCGTCGGGAGAAACGGTTACCGCTTTTCCGTTTATCGAAACGGAATTAACGGTGTAGCCCGCCTTTGCCTGAACGGTAACGCCGGCGTCACTACCGAGAGCCTTAATACCCGAACCTGTTGCCGCGATTCCCTCGCCCGAAACGCTCACAACCACTTCATCCGTCATATCAAGAACGATATCAACGAATCTTTCGCCCATGTAGTTGTAGGTATCGGCGTTAAAATGCCAGCCGTCATGATAACCAAAGAAGCTCTGTGAGGAGTAATCGGACTTCGCAAGAACGCCTACGTTTTCAAGCTTCTCTGAAACCGATTTCTGTGCCGCGTTTACAGTTTCAAGCGCAGGATACTGAGTTACATCCGCAGGATTTCTCATAACGTTACCGCAAACGAAGGGCAGATCGGAGTAATCGTCACCCGTAATGCTCTTAAGCTCGGCTCTTACGTCGTTTACAAGGCACTCAAGGAGCTCCGCATATGCCGATGCATACGTTTCGTTCATTCCTTCGTTTTCACCCTGCATCCACCACATACCCTTGATTACGGGCTTGTAGCCTGCCGCTTCAAGCTTTTCGATACCCTCGGTAACGGTGGCAACGAAAAGATCGTAAAGAGCTCCGATATTCGAGCCCGTATTCATTTCGGGGTGAGCCGCTATGTAAGAGGGCGAGGTCCACGTCTTTGCGTTATCGTTAACGCTCGCGCTCTGTTTGGGATAGAGATAAGTTCCGCCATAGGCAAATTTAATTATTGCATTCATTTCACCGCTATCGCCAAGAGCGTTGGCAATACCGATCTCGGAGCCCGAGGAGGTATAACGAACGTCATTGTTATCCGCACCTCTTCCGAGTCCTATTGACGTGGGAACGAAATCATCCTCGTTGTATTTCCATTGCTCGTGATTGCCGTAATAAAGGACGTTTTCAAATCCTGTATAGTAACGGCTGTCTTCATTCGCACCTACAGGCGCGCCCTTGCCGTATCCAACCGCATTCGACTGTCCGCCAATAAGCCAGACGTTTATCACGTTTTCATTTTCGTTAGTATCCATCTCCTCGGCATTAGGAGTAAGCGAAAAGCAAAGCATAAGAATCAAAAGCGTTACGATCGTTATTAACGCGCCTCTTATAGTTTTTCTCGACTTTTCCATTGTTCGTCTCCTTTTAACGTTTTTTCACAAATCCAATCGTTTCTATCGTTTCAGAAACGGTTGCACGGTTGCGGCGTTTTACCGCAACCGCATTTTTGCCAATATTAGTTTACTTTTCAGGGTTAATTATCCCCTCGCGATAATTTGATGCACTTGCAGAGTACTTCATAAGAGCACCAACTACGCTTATAAGATCTGCATTCCTCTCGCCCTTTGCATATTCGTAGTAGGAGTAGAGATTGTAGGCACCTGTCACACCGCCATTCTTTGTGGTGAAGGTCACGTCCTCAAGCATCATATATGCATACATTACGATCTCAACGTATCCCTCGCCTGCGATAGCTTCTACGGTTCTGTTGCCTACCTTGAAGGTGAAATCAGACGCGGTGTAGCCGCTTGCAAGATATAATCTGAACGAGGGTACCTCACCGAGATAAACTGCAACGTCGGTGAAGTAGGTCTTATCTCTGGGAGCCTTAGCCTCGCCCTCGGGAAGAGCCGTGTTGTAGTCTCCGAGAAGAGTCTTGATCTCTGCAAGCTTCTCTGCTACGGTCTCGGTGTTCTTGAAGTAGGTGTGAGCTGCGGAAGCGTATACGAGCATATCCTTCATAAGAGTCTTGGCGGTCTCGTCATACTCGCCCGCAAGAACGGACTTGGTGTAGTTATATACGCTGAGAGTCCAGGTTGCATCAACCGTGGTGTTACCGCTGTTAAGAGTTACGGTGAGCGCGATATCACGGAGAGTCTCGCCTGCGGGAAGGTCTACCTTGATAAGATAATACCAAGCTCCGTCAATCTCTACCTCGGTGTAATCTACGCTATTTCCGTTAACGGATACGGAATTGAAGTTAGCCTTGGGAACGTACATATTGTATACGAAGTTCGACCAGAGAGTGATGCTCGTCTTGATCTTGTAATCTATCATCACTGAGGGATAAAGCGTATAAACGTCAACGGAACCGTCCGTCTCTGTCTTTACAAACGAGCACTCAACACCGTTTTCGGTCGAGTATACGTTACTTACAGAAGGAGCGTTCGTTCCGCTTGTAAGCATAAGCTTTACGTATTCACCGTTTTCGTTTTTTGCAAACACTACGCTATCCATAGCATCCTTTTCGACGAAATTGAATGCGCTATTCGAATTTGCAATGATGGTTCCGCCCTCTATGATAACGTTGAAGGGAGTTTTAGAGTCTCCGTTATACGAAAGATTGAGCATACCCGCGTTAGTGCTCGCACCGGTATAATCGAAGATGCAATCCGTCATCTTAACGCCAAGATTGATATTCGCAATTCCCTTTGACGCCCACGTGCGCAGTACTCCGTAAATCACCTTCTCGGAGCTTACCGACGTAAACGTAACGTTCTCAAAATTAACGCTATAATTTACGGGATATTTCACCATTGCACCTCCGTCAAGACATACGGGTGCAGTGTTTTCGGCCTTGTTGATAAAGCTTCCGTTCTTTATAGTGATGTTTCCAAAGGTTACCTCTGCGGTCTCGTTCCTGTAAATATAAAGACCTATAAAGTTTTGCTTTTCAAGAGTTACGGTATTACCTCCAAGATCTATAACGACATCGTTATAGAAGCTATGAATATTACCGGTTCCCGTGCTATGCACCGAGTCCTTTCTGAAGAGAACGATACTGTCCTCGCCCTTTCCAAAGCTATCCGTCTTCTCAGCTATGCCTATGACCGCCGCCGCAGACTTCCAAGTGTCGTATCCGCCGACAAAGGTACCGTCCGCCTTGAATACTACGATAGGATAGGTGTTTACATCAGCGTATTGTGCAGGAATAACGCCGTATTCGGTGGTTACCGCTGCCGCCTCGTTGTTGTAATATATCTCAAATTCTGAAAGCTGAAGTCTGTAATGATTGTTATTAGAGCCGTCGTTATACGCAGGGATTCCAAGCTTCGTTACGGTGAGCTTGACGTATCTCGCCGTCGTTTCCTCAAAGCTATAGAACTGTTGCTTGAATCTCGGGTTTTCGCAATTCTGAACGTTGACCACGGTAACGAAATCGGTTCCGTTTTCACTTACCGATATCGTAAAGTCAACGGGATAGTTGCACGAGAGTGTAGAGTCCTGCGTGCCTGCATCGAATCTCGGATACATAGAAACTTGATTAACGGTTTGTACGCTTCCGAGGTCGAAGGTAAGAGTATACGGCTTTGAGCTTACGTCGGGTGAGGTTTTCAAAGCGGTCGTATATCCAAGCTGAGTTTTCGATACGATTATTCCATCGTAGAGATATTCCTTCTTCCAGTTGGTGTTGCTCGTTGTATCACTTGCTACAACGGAAACTATATTTTTCTTAACCACGCCCACACTTTTTTTGACCGAAACGTTTATATTTACGTTATTCGTAAGCGTTACTACCGTCTCTTCGGTCTCGATTCCGTCAATAGCAACGTAGTAGTTGTTTTTTCCTCCGGGAATGACCTTGATCCTTGCCTCCGTACCTTCAGCAAAGGCACCCGTGTAAGGCAGTGAAACGAGCGTTTCGTTCACAAAAACGCTTATTGCGTATCCTGCCGTTTCCAAGTCATCGGCTTGTATCGTGAGCATCTTACTTTCAAACGCCTTCTCTTCAAATACGAAGCCGAGCGTCATATCCGACGTTACGGTATAAGCTTTAGTAATTTGAGAATCACTGACCAAGCTTTCGGGATAACTACCGGTTATAGCTACGAGTCTGTGCTTCTCGGCGGGAGCAACGGTGAGAGTTATAACGCTTCCCCGATCTACGCTCAAGGCGTAAGGATAAGACGTGATATCAGTGCCGTTTACACTGATAGTACCGCCACCAACGGCATTTACGTTAACGGTATAGCTATCCTTTTCGGTAACGGTGCTTCTTTCCGCAACGAAGGTATAACTTCCTGCCGTAACGTTAAATCCTACGAAATCGGCATCCTCGTCGGCATAAGAAACTCCAAGAGGCATATTATTCGTTATTGCGGAGCCGTTTGCGAATATCAGAGCACCGCCAAGCGTTATCATCGTATTCGTGCCCTCTAAACGAGGCACGTAAATTAGTCCGCCATCGGCACCGCTCGGTATAGTCACGTTTAAAACGTATTTATCGGCAGTTTTTTGAACGCTGACGACTATCTTACCGCTTCCTCTTTCAACCGTTGCACTCAAGGTGTTAAGAGTTCCAAGCTGAGGTCTTATCCGTACGGTCTCGAAGCCGGGAGCGAGAGGAGTGATTCCTGCGTTGTACATATAGAGCATCGAAAGAGGTGCTCCCGTCCAGGCGTGATTCTTAGTTTCGTCACCGTCGTAAAGCGTTTGATCAAGCCAAATTTCAGGAAGAGTGGGATAACCGTCCTCGGTAAACGGAGCGAATCGGTTAAGAGTTCTTATCATTGCCTCTTCGTCCGCCCCCATCATATACATAGCCTCAAGAACGTATTTTTCCATATACGGACCTGAGTTGTACGTGCTTACGAGAACGTCGAGGATGCCGTCGTAACGGCATATATCCGCAAGTCCCGTATAAATTGCGAGGGCGTTTGCTCTCTCGTCTGCCAAGCCGTTGTCGGTAGAATTATAGTATGCGTTCTTACCGTAATCCCAGTAAAGCGTATCAAAGCTTCTCTCGATAAGATGCATTCTGTTTTCAAGGAGCTCTATCTCGGACGACGTAGCGGAAGATCCATCAAGACGGGCGATATTAAGAACCGCTTTCAAAGCCTCGTAGTACCAGCAATTTTCAATGATCACGGTATCGGGATGACTTCCCCAGTCGAACCAATTCCAGTTGCCGTCTCTATGAGTGATAACACCGCTCTCGGATACGTTCCAAAGCGTAAGATAATTGAAGAGTACAGGATACGCGCTCACAACGAATTCGCGGTCTCCGTAATACATATAGTATTGCCAGAAGGACTGAACTCCGGCAAGCGACTGCATAGGCAACTCCAGATCAGGTCTTCCAAGTGCAATTTTTGAAGGTATAGCACCGTTTGCCTGAACGAATCCAAGTGCCTGAGTCAAGGTCTTTGCATAAAGCAGTGCCGCGTTTGCATCCATTGCGTAAGCCGCCTGCTGCATGTTTATGACGGAGTCTCCCCACCACTGCGTTCTTTCGCGGTCGGGACAATCCATATAGCTATCACGCATACATACGTAAAGCGTATCGTACGCCTCTTGATAAAGCTGATTGAGTATGGCGTTATCAGTAATTACCGAGCCCGTTGCTTCGGTATTGTAGCCGGACTTTCTGAATCCAAGCTCAAGAACCTGAACGTCGGCAGGAATCGTAAACGTTATTTCGTATCCGTTCATCCAGCCGAGTGCCTCCCAGCTTTGCTCGCCCGCCTTCGTTACGTACTGATGGGCAATCGAGGATGACTCTCCCCTTTTCCACGCATCACTTTCAATAGAGATAAGCTCTCCGCCGTTAGCACTGCGTACCTTCAAGTAAGGAGTTCCCTGGATATTCGTTTCGTTAACTATCTTGTATGTAACGGATGATTTCGTGCCGTTTACCGCAACGCGTCCGTTACGCATGGATACGTAGGAATTTCCATCGGAATCCTTTGATACGGTATTGTAAAGCGAAGCAATAGAGGTGTTCTCTGCAGTTAGAAGAGAAAATCTTTCCGCCTTGTCACCTGCATTGAGATTGTTGATACCCGCGTTATATATTTCGTTTCCGTTCGTATCGGTGACCTTCAAGGAATAAACGTTTATAAGCTCGTTTCTGTCCTGTCTGAAGCCTATGGTCGTTCCTTCTCTTTGAAGGGTGGTATCCGTCATAGTACCGACGAGATAGCCGTTGAGATAGGTCTTTATCGTAGTGGGTGTAACCTCAACCTTCACGGTAAGCTTGGTGTTATATCTGTAATCGTATGAGCCTGCGGAATATAACGTCTTGCCAAGCTCCGTGCTCGTAAGATCGGTGACGCTTGATTTCCAAGAGCCGTTTATTCTCGTATGAGGCTTAAATCTTACACCGTTGAAGGTGGTTGACTGCTTAAAGCTTATCTGAGGCATATAAAGGTTATTTGCATCTGTGACGCACACGCAAATACCTATTGCCGCATCGGCAGAGCCGCCGCCCGAATAAAGCGCAGGCTCGGAGACCGTAAGTACCGTCTCCATTGTATACGACGAAGGAAGAGATAACGTTGAGAAGGTATAACCGCCCTCCGTTTTAATCCACTTGTCCGTGTTCCCCGAACCGTCTGCAGTGAAGACGTTAACGTCGTCCATTTTAAGCTGAGGTATCGAGCGAAGCACGAGAGTCCTTCTCGGATCACCATCGTGATAGTAAGCTCCGCTGACTTTTCCGGAATCATCGTATATTCTGTTATTTCTTATCTTTTCGTCCTGATTTACGGCATAGTGCCATTTTGAATCGTCGTAATCCTTATCGGTCCACTTGTTTAAGCTCGAATCTATCATTTCGGATTCCGCATCGTATTTGATATTCGCCTCACCGTTTCGCACGTTATTAAGATCGATCGGCTCTAAATACGCAGGATCGAGAATAGCCTTCCACGTAGTATCACTGACGACTCTGCGACCGTCCTCCGTCTTTGCATCGAAGAGAAAAGACGGAACTCTCGTATTGATGGTACTGCCACTCGCCTTACCCGAATAAAAGACCTGCACGGCAATAGTGTTTTCGCCTTCTACAAGATATTTCGCAAGATCCTCTTTATCATAGTACCAGGTATAGCTTGAATCTCCAAGCTTTAGCTGACCTTCAAATATAGCAAGCTCACCGTTTATCCAAAGCCAATACTTAGTATCTGCGCTTATTCTTGCAATAAATTCCGAGGGAATGCTATCGAGAGTGAAGGTTTTACGCAATGATATCCACTGTCCTGCCTTGACCGCGGTGTCTGCCCATATCCAATTTGCCTGAAGATCGTATCCGTCGTCAAACACCGATACTGCATTCGTATTCTCGGGCGTGCTTGCGTATGCGTTAAGCATTGCCACACCCGAAGCACCTATTACCACAGAAAGTGCCATAATGATTAGTAGAGATTTTGCAAAAATCCCCTTCCTTCCTTTCATATTTAGTATTCCTCCTTACGTATTCAGAGTGTTGGTTTATTTTGCCACTTTAATTTTAGCACAATATCATTGACAAGATGTGTCAAAGTATGTTATAATTTACGACAGAAAGTTACTTTTTCGCTTTTGGAGATATTAATATGGCTAATTTACCGAAGGATGATATAAAATTTTTACGCAAATCGCAAAACGATTCCGCACTTTTCGCTTTTAAGGAACACAATAAGGAATTCAGAAACGTCAACGCATTTGAGATGGCAATACATATCCATTCGAACGCTGAGCTATTGATCGTAAAATCGGGAAAGATAACCTTATTGCTGTCAAATAAAGAGAACGAGACCATCGAAGCGGGAGAAGCAGCACTTCTCTTCCCCTTCCAGCCACACGGATATTCTAGAGAGATAAACACCGAGTATTTCAGAATAAGCTTCTCTCCGTTATTGGCAAAAAGCTTTTTCAAGGATAACGAAAATAAGATAGGAGAGCAGGCGGTTTTTAAACCGAGCGAAGAAGATATCGAGCCGTTTTTAAAACGCCTCCACAATAAAGAAAAGCTAACGCTTTTTAAAGCAAAGGGGTTCGTATATTCAATATTATCGGATTATA
>JBGVKA010000173.1:0-7434 GCA_045129715.1 Eubacteriales bacterium
CGATCTCCCTTAAGCTTTTTGGGAACTCGTCATCGAAATACGTCAGAATTCCAACGCCCTTCTTTTCGCAAAAGTCCAGAATTTTCTCAGCGCGAGAAAGATCCTTCTCGCAAAGCGAAGAAAAATCGCGCGACTTGGATCCTATACAAGACGTAAGGTCCGTCTCGTCCGAGTTATATATATCTTCGGGCGTGCCAAATCGCTCTATTAACTTGCGAAAGGTATCGCTTCCGGGCGTGACCGAAAGTGATAACCATATCCAATAAACGATATCCCTCATATAAAGCTCTCACTTTAAAAGTTTTTACTTTGCTCCCACATAAAGATAGCTGCAGCTACCGATGCGTTAAGCGATTCCGTCTTAGACGAGATAGGAATATAGATACCTCCGTCGGAAGCCTCGGATATTTCCTTCGAAACACCGTGTCCCTCGTTGCCGATTATTACGGCATCCCACTTTGAAAGAGTGACCTCCGAAAGCGGCTTTGCAGTTTCGGAAAGCTCTGCGGAATATACCTTTCTTCCGTTTGCTCTCATAGCTTCGATATAAAGCTTGAGATCGGAAACTCTGGTAACCTTAACTCTGAAGAGACTGCCCATAGCACCTCTTACGGTCTTCGGATTATAAACGTCTGCACAATCGGAGGATAAAATTATATTTTCAACTCCGAACGCAACCGCGCTCCTGATAGCCGAGCCGAGATTACCGGGATCCCTGACGGACGATAAAACGATGGAGCTTCCACAAGCGTTTTGCGAAAACTCTTCCTTATATATTATATCCATTTGACGGAAAAAGTCAAGATGTTTTATTACACTTATTACACCTTGAGGCGCATTTTCTGTAGAAATTTTTTCAAAAACACCGTCTTCAAGCACCTGAACGTCAAACGAAGCATCCTTTTTCGTGATTGAATATTCCGAAAGTCTTGGAATGATCCTTTCGGTTTTTGATTTAGCAACGAAAATTTTTACAATGGGAAGGCCTGCCTCTATCGCCTCGTAGGTAAGCTTTTCCCCCTCGGCAATAAAGCATTTTTCCTTATCTCTTCCCTTTTTATCCGCAAGCGACGCCGCCCATTTTACAGTAGGATTATTGCGGCTGCTTATCACGTCCTTAATAAAATTCACGTTAACCTCCATTAACAATAATTCCCGGTCGCAAAAATATAAAGCAACCGGGAATTTATAAAATTAAAGAGCTGCCTTAGCCTTCTCGCAGATTGCTGCAAATGCTTCCTTATCGGAAACTGCAAGCTCAGCGAGCATCTTACGGTTGAGATCGATGCCTGCAACCTTAAGACCGTGCATAAGGGTAGAATAGTTCATACCGCAAACCTTTGCCTGTGCGGAAATTCTGGTGATCCAAAGAGAACGGAAGTCTCTCTTCTTCATCTTACGGCCTGCAAAAGCGTAGTTACCGCTCTTGAGTACGGCCTGCTTAGCCATCTTGAAATGCTTGGACTTTGCTCCCCAGTAACCCTTTGCAGCCTTGAGGATATTCTTTCTTCTCTTGCGCGTCATCATCGCGCCCTTAATTCTTGCCATCTTATATCTTCCTCCAAATTTTCTTCGTGTGTCTTATCACTTGTTGATAAGGGTTCTGTAAGTGGGTGCGAAGCTTTCGCTAAGGATTGCGCCCTTACGAAGACCTCTCTTACGCTTTGCGGTCTTGAGACCGAGCTTGTGACGGTGGTTGTTGTGCGACATCTTTACTTTGCCGCTACCGGTAAGAGAAAATCTCTTGGCAGATGCCTTATGTGTCTTGATCTTTCCCATTTTAATATCTCCTTTTTATCGGGTATTACCCTATTTTATAAACAAAATTAAGTTGAAGTACGGTCTAAATTACTTTTTATCGGGCTTAACCGGAGCCAATACGATAGACATATATCTACCGTCGAGCACGGGCTTCTTTTCAGCCGCGCCAACACCCTTGAGAGCTTCCTCGAACTTTGCGATTACCTCTCTTCCGAGCTCCATATGAGACATTTCTCTTCCTCTGAAACGAACGACAGCCTTTACCTTGTTGCCTTCACCGAGGAACTTCTTAGCCTGATTTACTCTCGTATCAAGGTCGTGCTGCTCGATTCTGCAGGAAAGCTGAACCTCCTTGACCTTAACGATAACCTGCTTTTTCTTAGCTTCCTTCTCACGCTTGTCACGCTCGAAGCAGAACTTACCGTAGTCGATAGCGCGACATACGGGGGGAGTTGCGTTAGGTGCGATAAGCACGAGATCAACGTCCGTATTTTCTGCGTAAGTAAGTGCGTCTGCAATCTTCATAACGCCAAGCTGCTCATTTGCAGGGCCGAGAACTCTAACCTCGGGATACTTTATCTCCTCGTTAATAGGAAGATTTTTTTCATCTTTGGTGCTAATAGCCGTATACCTCCAAAAAACAAAAAATGCATACAGAATTCTCCGTACGCATACAAATAAGCCCATATCAAGCTTTTTAAGTATTAACCATACGCACTCAAGTGGTAAGGTGAGAACGGAAATTCTGCTTTATTTTAGTTAGCATTTCGCTACGCACGGTAGTATATCACAATATTCGTTCGTTGTCAATAGCTTTTTTGAATTTTTTCATTTTTCTTGCTTTTTTATTGAAAATTCTCTGATTTTTACTAATCTTGAACGAATAAATTGTTACTTTTACCATCTTTACAAAACGGCGCGTATGCGGTATAATAGTAACGCTAAATGAAGACACCCGAAGACGCGCCAAGCTTATGACGCATACTCCTCGTACGGTGTGATCGGCATTACGCCAACTCACTCATGGGTGAGAAAAAACAAGGACGGCTCAGAGTCTATGTCACTCGAGACGTCCTTGTTTTTTTGTTTTTTACAAAATACGACCAATTTATTTACTGTTTATTTAAAAATATTTTGCAAAAACTATAGATTTTTATGTTAACATATGATATAATATAATGAATTTGTATTGCTAAATTCAAAATATGTTCTCTAATAAGGTAATGTTTATGTCACAAATCACACAAGATCCAGCTTTGGTAAAGCTTCCGCTTATTCCCCTCAGAGGACTCGTAGCTTTTCCCGGCGTACAGTTGAATATAGAAATTTTAAGACCTTCCTCGCTCAAGGCGTTTACAGCCGCGGCAACGCTCCACGATATGAACGTTCTTCTCGTTACACAGAAGGACGTCTCTCAGGATTCGCCCGAGGCTGAGGATCTTTATACCGTCGGTGTGCTTGCAAAGATACGCCACGTCGTTAAGAACACCCAGAACAATCTTTCGGTAGTTTTCGAGGGTATCGCAAGAGCGGTCATAAAGGAGATCCATAATAATTCGGAGAGCTTCTTTACCGCGAGCGCAGAGATACGCCACGAGGGTGCTTTTACCACCTGCCCTCCCAAGATCGAGGCTCTTATGCGCGAGGTCAAGAATTCCTTAAGCAATCTTGCCGAAATGCACCCCACCTTCACGGATGATATGCGCCTTGGAGCTGAGGCTATCGCAGATCCCGGCAGATTTGCCGATTTCGTTGCTTCATCCGCGGTTATAGATTATTCGAACAAGCAGGAGGTGCTTGAGCTCTTCGCTCCCAAGGCGCGTCTTGAAAAGCTTCTCATCGTTATCGAGGAGGAGCGTATGCTTCTTCAGTGCGAGCACGATATTCAGATCCAGGTAAGAGAAAAGATCGACAGAAGCCAGAAGGATTATTTCCTTCGCGAGCAGGTCAAGGCTATCCAGGCGGAGCTCGGCGAGGACGAGGACGACGAGATACGCGAATACGAGGATAGGATAAACGCAAAAAATCTCACCGACGAGATAAGAGAAAAGCTTCTCAAGGAGCTTGGAAAGCTCTCAAAAACGCCCTTCGGCGCGGCTGAAAGCACCGTTCTTCGCTCCTATCTTGATACGTGCCTCGATTTCCCGTTTGGAGTTAAGACCGAGTCCGAGGTTTCTGTTTCGGATGCACGCAAGACGCTTGACGAGGATCACGACGGTCTTGAAAAGGTCAAGGAAAGAATACTTGAGTTCGTTGCCGTAAGACAGTTTTCAAATGACGTCAAGAATCAGATAATCTGTCTCGTAGGCCCTCCCGGTGTCGGAAAGACCTCTATCGCGGCTTCCGTTGCAAGGGCACTTGACAGAAAGTACGCAAGAGTTTCTCTCGGAGGTATGCACGATGAGGCAGAGATCCGCGGTCACAGAAAGACGTACGTCGGTGCTATGCCCGGACGTATAGTTTCCGCGATCATAAACGCCAAGGCGGAAAACCCCGTAATCGTTTTGGACGAGATCGATAAGCTTGCGAACGACTTCCGCGGTGATCCCACCTCTGCTTTGCTTGAGGTTCTCGATCCCGAGCAGAATAAGATGTTCCGCGACAACTTTATGGAGATACCGATCGATCTTTCCGATTGTCTTTTCATAGCAACCGCAAACAGCTACGACAGGATCCCCGCTCCCCTTCTCGATCGAATGGAGGTCATAGAGCTTTCTACCTATACCGATACCGAAAAGCTTGCCATTGCCAAGAACCATCTCGTTCCCAAGCAGCTTAAGCGCAACGGTATTGCCAAGAAATATTTCAAGATCACCGACGCGGCGCTTCTTATGATCATAAAGGAATATACGCGTGAGGCGGGTGTCAGAAATCTTGAGAGAGAGATCGCTTCTCTTATAAGAAAATCCGCAAAGCGCATCGCAGAGGGCGAAATAAAATCCGCATCCGTCACGCATAAAAATCTTTCTTCCTACCTCGGTAAGCCTAAGGTGATCCCCGAAAAGCTTGAATCCTCGGATCCCGTAGGCGTAGTCAACGGACTTGCTTACACCCAGGCGGGCGGAGATCTTCTTAAGGTCGAGGTTGCGGTAATGGAGGGTACCGGTAAGATCGAGCTCACCGGCTCGCTCGGAGACGTAATGAAGGAATCCGCGAAAATCGCTCACTCCTTCGTAAGAACCGTTGCTGAAAAATACGGAATCTCTCCCACCTTCTACAAGGATACCGATATCCATATCCACTTCCCCGAGGGCGCAATTCCCAAGGACGGTCCCTCGGCAGGCGTAACTATGGTGAGTGCTATTATCAGTGCACTCGGCGGAATTCCCGTAAAGCGCAATATCGCGATGACCGGAGAGGTTACGCTTCGCGGTAAGGTTCTTCCCATAGGAGGTCTAAAGGAAAAGACTCTCGCGGCATACCGATCCGGAATCAGCGAGGTGCTTATCCCTGCGGCAAACGTCAAGGATCTCGACGAAATAGACAAGGAAGCAAGAGAGCATCTTACGATAATCCCCTGCGAAACCGTTAACGACGTTCTTTCCTCGGCACTCGTTAAGCTTTGAGATGCTTGCGGCTCGCATTACGGGTCCTCGTAACACATAAAACGTTATTAAAGAACGGAATATAATTATGAAATTTAACGTCAATAATGCTAATATATCACTTACCGTCGGAAATGCTCGTCAGTTTCCCAGATCCCCGAAGCCGCAAATAGCACTTTCGGGACGCTCAAACGTGGGAAAAAGCTCGCTTATCAATACGCTTCTTAACAGAAAGTCACTTGCGCGAGTTTCGTCGGCTCCCGGTAAAACGATTACCATAAACTACTACGGTGTTGATAATAAGTTCTATCTCGTAGACCTCCCCGGATACGGCTATGCAAAGCGTTCCTTGGAATCGAAAAAGTCCTGGAGCACGCTGACGGACGATTATTTTCTTAAAAACCCCTCCGCAGATGCACTTAAGCTCGTTATTCAGCTTATCGATATAAGAACCAGTCCTACCGAGGACGATATAATGATGATGAACTTTATGATCTCGCAGGACATACCGTTCGTAGTAGCAACAACAAAAACAGACAAGCTTTCAAAAACTCAGCTTGCCAACGCTTTGGAGCAGCTAAAAAACGATTACTTTGCCGAAACCGATATCGAGATATTCCCCTTCTCGTCGGTAACTCGCGAAGGAAAGGAAGCGCTCCTCAAAAAAATAGGTGAAATAATATAAAATGTTAAATTCTTACAATTTGTCCGAGCTTATAATTACCGCCTTCGCGGTTCTTATAACCCTTACCGTCCATGAGTTCGCTCACGGATACGCCGCATACAAGCTCGGTGACGATACTGCCAAAATGTACGGCAGGTTGACATTAAATCCTATAAAGCATCTTGACCCCATCGGCGCCCTTTGTATGCTTTTCTTCCATATCGGATGGGCTAAACCGGTTCCGATCAATCCGCGCAATTTCAAGAATCCAAAAAGAGATTTTGCGCTCTCCGCACTCGCGGGTCCCCTTTCAAACGTCATTATGGCGTTTCTTTCTGCGCTCGTATTCCTTTCGATCTATTCACCGCTTAAGAACGTAGCGTTTGAAAGCACGTTTTGGCTTTCGGTCGTACAAAACACTCTCGATTTCTTCTATATTTTCCATATAGTCAACATAGGAATCGCGGTATTTAACCTTATACCGATACCTCCGCTTGACGGTTCGAGAATTTTGAACGTAATCCTTCCGCCCAAAACTTATTTTGCAATAATGAAGCACGAAAGAACCATATATTACGTGCTCCTCGGCTGGCTTTTGCTCGGTGACGTAGTGGTAAATGAAATGCTTTCTTTACCTATGATAGCGTACAACCCGATTCTTTCGTCCATCGTCAGATTCTTCTCTTTGTCCGAAATACTCGGATTCGTTATATCGAAAATTTCTTCCTTTATATTTTATTTATGGGAGCTTATTCCCTTCCTCAACGTTTAATTTGGAGATAAAAAGATATGTCTGAACAGTTAATGTATAGGCTCGACCAATTTGAAGGTCCTCTCGATCTTCTGCTTACGCTTATAAGCAAAAACAAGGTTAGCATCACGGATATTCCCATCGCGATGATATGCGATCAGTATATGGAATATATCGAAGCCGCACAACGTATGGACCTTGACATTGCAAGCGAATTCATAGTTATGGCAAGCGAGCTTATGCTTATCAAGAGTAAAATGATACTTCCTCACGAGGAAGGAACCGAAAACGACCCTCGCCGCGAGATAGCGAATGCGCTCTTGCTTTACCAGCAGGCAAAGCTTGCCGTGACGAAGCTGAGACCGCTTTACGACGAATATTCTACGCGTTACGTCAAGGGCACCGACGACGTTCCTCCCGAGAAAGGATTGCCTCTCAATCTTGATCCGGCTCTGATGATAAAGGCTCTTAACTCAATACTGCGCAGACTTCGAATCGCGGAGGCAGAAAGAAAGCCTACCGATCTCGTTAACCCTCTTATTAAGCGCCGAGTAGTATCGGTTGAGGAAAAAATAGAGGAAATTTGCGCGCTCCTTGAGGAGCACGAGGAGGCTTCTCTCTTCTTCTTGCTCAAGGATGCAGACTCAAGAGCCGAGCTCGTTGCGAGATTTATGGGAGTTCTTGAGCTTATAAAGATACACAGGATAACAATT
>JBGVKA010000174.1:0-2633 GCA_045129715.1 Eubacteriales bacterium
TGCATCGATCTCGAGCGCGGTATCGGTGAGCGTGGATTTCACGTCCCCCGTGAATAAAATTATCGCGAGGACTATGCCGAGAACGACGCTGACGGCAATCACGACAGCGGTTGTTTTTTTACCGTTTACCGCGCCACCAAAATCGTAATCCGCCTCGGTCTGCTTGCCGGACTCGATATTGCTTTTATAGTAGCGGTAGGAGTAGAGCGTGGGTATAACGGTTGCCAGAGCGACCGTTATCAAGAAGACTATAATAAACGGAACGATGGGCAAAAATCCGGTGAAGAGGATAATAAATCCTATCAAAAACCAGAGCTTTCCTGCCACGCGGTGAGTGGCGTTCCAATTGTCCTCATTTGCAAGAGTCCAACGAATTTTGAGTCCAAAAGTACGGTTTTGTTTACTTTTCGGCATATAATTACCCATTACGATGAAGAGAGAGCCGAGAAGAAGCGAGGTCATAAGCTGAATACTTATATCCCATCCGAGAATGATCGAATAGAAGATAAGAGATGCGTAGAGAGACATCACGGGAGCTATAAGAAGCATCATTGCGATTATCTTTTTGTTTTGACGCCTCTTCTTAAACTGATAGCTTTCCACTATCAAAAGAAGCGTATTAAGCACGAGCATAAACGCCGGAATAACGAACGTTGCCATTATCCTCGCCGAGCGGAGCGCAGAGTCACTGCCGCTGCCGATCTTGTCCCGGAAGCATATTCCCACGAGCATTGGCAAAAGCGCAATAACGTACGAAATTATGACCTTTATTTTGTTTTCTTTAATCATCACTTTTATCCCCCTTAAGATTTTTTACCCACAAAAGTATTTCCTCAAGAACAGAGGTCGTGAGCTCGTAATAGATGAATTTTCCCTCACGGGTATCGCGTATAAGATCGGCATCCTTCAAGACGGACAGGTGCCTTGAGATAGATGCGCCCGTAACGTCGAAGCGTTCGGTGATCTCGCCTGCGGACATTCTTCCCTCTTTAAGAAGCGCGAGAATTTCCCTTCTTATAGGATCCGCGAGAGCGCGCATCGTGTTCTGTATGCCCATACGTTTCTCCTTTCATTTAACATTTAACCTAATTGTTAAATGTATTATATCATATTCAAAACGGCTTGTCAATAGCTCTGCCGTTTTTTTATGGTAGCGGATACTTTTCATATATATGAGAGGACTCCTTCATATATATAAGTAGATCACGCGCGGAGGTGGATATGAAAAGAAAATATTTGTTATCGGCTATAGGATTTATGCTTAAGGTTTTGCCCGTCGGCTTTTGGCTTGCGCTTATTTTTGCCTTTGACGAGCCTTACGTTGCCTTTTTAACGCTTATCGCGGTGGCGGTGCATGAGGCGGGGCACATTGCGACACTCGTTTATTTTTCACACGGTTACAGATTTTTCGGCGTGGGCTCGGGCTTCAGGCTTTCGGCAAGGGAAGCTCTCTCGTACCGCGAGGAGATCGTCGTTGCGGCATCGGGGCCGCTCGTCAATATCGCACTTTTTATAGCTGCAAGTCCCCTTATCATTCTCGGCGGCGGTGAATACGCGAGGGTGTTTGGGCTTATCAATCTTTTTACGGCAATATCGAACCTTCTCTTTATCGAGGGGTACGACGGATACAGGATCGCGGAATGCTTTATAAACCAATACGCGAGGGGCTCCGTCCCCTACGCGCTTTTGCGTGCCTCGTCGTTTTTACTCTCGGCTCTTTTAGCACTTTCCGCACTCTATCTTATCCGCTCGTTTGACGGCGGATATTGGATATTCTTCATTTTTCTTTTCGCTCTTTTGCGCGCGATGGCAAACG
The DNA here is from genome assembly GCA_045129715.1 of Eubacteriales bacterium. Lineage (GTDB taxonomy): Bacteria > Bacillota > Clostridia > Oscillospirales > CAG-272 > UBA1740. The sequence goes on from JBGVKA010000174.1 coordinate 1,817, forward strand.
ATCGGGCGGTATTTCCGAAAAAAAGAGGAAAAAAACGGTAAAGAAATCCTCTTTTTCCAAGAAAATTCCATTTATTCTCTAAAAGTGGCTTTTTGCGAGAAAAAACGAGGAAAAACGAGAATAAACGAGATTTCAAGAGCCTTTCAAGTGACGAACGCGGTTTTTTACAGAATTTTCGCGCCTTATCGCATATAAATTAAGATTTTTTAGAAAAAACTTTTGCAAAAACTATTGCAAATCTCATATCTTTTTGCTATAATACCCTCATATTGTAATATACAATTTTCGACTTTTTCCCCGTGTGCTCGAGTGCGCACGGTCTTTTATGCCGACCGCGATCACGGTAAGGCAAATTTCAAACGGAAAGGATCTGAGATTTTAAGAAAATGGCAAAGCTCATTGAGTTGAAAGGAATCACCAAGTCTTTTGACGGTGAATGTGTTTTAAATTCTATCAATTTATATATTAGGGACGAAGAGTTTATCACTCTTCTCGGTCCTTCCGGCTGCGGAAAGACTACTATGCTCCGTATTATCGGCGGATTTGAGACCGCTGACGAAGGCGAGCTCTACTTTAACGGCGCGGAGATCAGCGAGGTTCCCCCGCATAAGAGAAAGGTAAACACCGTTTTCCAGAAATACGCTTTATTCCCTCATCTCAACGTTTATGAAAATATTGCGTTCCCCCTCAGAATGAAAAAGCTTCCCGAGGAGGAAATTAAAACGCGCGTTACGGAAATGCTTAAGATGGTTGCGCTCTCAGGCTTTGAGAATAAGAGCGTCAGCACCCTTTCGGGCGGTCAGCAGCAGAGAGTTGC
>JBGVKA010000175.1:0-18591 GCA_045129715.1 Eubacteriales bacterium
AAGCGCAGGGGAGATTACGGAAGAGTTATTAATCTTTCCACGGATTCTGCGCAAATATTTGCGGGGCAGATAGCTTACGGTGCGAGCAAGGCGACGCTTGAGGCACTCACAAGAAGCATTGCGCTTGAGGTGGCGCAGTACGGCATTACCGTAAACTGCGTTGCTCCCGGCCCTACGCAAACCGGTTGGATAGACGGGGACCTCGAAAAAGAGGTGTGCCCATTGATTCCGATGGGAAAGCTGATACGCCCCGAGGACATTGCCGATGCTATTCTCTTCTTAGCGAGCGAGAGGGCAGGGATGATAACGGGACAGGTCGTAAAGGTGTCGGGCGGACACGCGCTTTGATATCCTAAGGAAAGCGGTGAGCGATATGAAAACTGCAAGAGTTACTGTCGTGCCTTACGATGAAAAATGGCGCGAGGATTTCGAGGCTATAAGGCTTGAGCTTTGCGAGGCTCTCGGTGAGCTTGCACTCGCTATCGAGCACGTCGGAAGCACCTCTGTTTTTGGGTTACCTGCCAAGCCGTGTATAGATATTGACGTTGTTATCGGGGATCGCGCGGTATTCGACTCGGTCAAAAACGCGCTTCGCGGCATCGGATATATCCACGAGGGAGACCTCGGTATAAGGGACAGAGAGGCGTTCTGCTATTCGGACAAGCCTCATCTTGAAAAGCATCATCTTTACGTTTGCCCGAAGGACTCGGAGGAGTTGAGACGGCATATCGCGTTCAGAGATTTTCTCAGAGAAAACCCGTGGGCGAGAGAAAAATACGGAAGGGTGAAGGAAGAGGCGGCAAGGCTTTTCCCAAACGATATTGAAGGCTATATAGCGCACAAATCTCCCTGTATCGAGGAGCTTTACAGGGCGTGCGGACTCAAGAAGGATTAAGCGAGGATATTAAAATGGATAAGATTTGGACAGAGATGTACGAGAAGGCAAGGGCGGTTCTTAACGGAAGACGGATAAACGATTACGTCAGCTGCGGAGAGGTGTCTGCCGCGGTCCTTTCGGGATCGGGAAAAATATACACGGGTGTGTGCATTGACACTTGCTCGGGACTCGGAGTGTGTGCCGAAAGAAACGCTATATTCAATATGATAACCAACGGGGAAAGCGAGATAAAAAGAGTGCTCGCAATTATGCCCGACGGCTCTTCTGGTGCGCCCTGCGGTGCTTGCCGCGAGCTTATCGTTCAGCTTATGGCAGGTAAGTATCGGGACGTTGAAATAATGATAGATCACGTCTCGGAAAAGACCGTAAAGCTCGGAGAAATAACGCCTGAATGGTGGATAAAATAAGATTTTTGTAAACAAAAGATAGCAAAATACATAAAGAAGCCGACGAGGTTTAAGAGCTCATCGGCTTCTTTTTATATTCCGTAGGAAGAGGTTACGGGATCTCGGAAGATTTCAAGCCTCGGCGTTCGGAAGGTGAAGACGGCAAACGCCACGCCAAGAATAAAGAGCGTGGCTATCGCGAGCGTTTTCGATCTTGGGCGCACGGTGTCACGCGTCAGTGCCCTCGTCTCACAGACGAACGCTGCGCCTGCCGATATGAAGAATATCGCGATATTTATCCAATCGGGAGATCTTCCTATAACGCCGTTGTAGGTATAAAAAATGATCGGTATCAGGATAAGACCGAGAAGGATCCCGCGAAGCTTGATACAGATAAAGCTACCGTAGGCGCGGAAGAAGAAGCTCTCCGCTATCGCGTATACGAGCATGGGCCAAAAGAGGAGCTTCATATGCTCCCAGGTCGATTCGTTAACGCCCGAAAAGACCGCTATCCACAAGGGCTCGCCGAGCCACTCGTAAAGAAAATGCAATACCGTACCGCCAAGGGAGACCGTGGCAAATCCGAAGAGCTCCCAGATCCAAACCGTCCTTTTCATATTTCACCTCAAAGCTTGTTTTATATAAAGCTTATTCGTTTGAGGTCGGTTATATACCGTGCGGTAAAATTAAGCCACCGAGGTCACGTCATACGGGAAGCTTTAGCAGGTCATACCGAAGAAGGAGCCGTAGCCTTAAGAGGCTGTAATTTATAAGTAATTTAAGCTTTATACGGTAAAAGATGTTGCATATAGGAGTAATATATGATAGAATAAAAGCAGCTTAAAATGCCGTGCGCGAGAGCTCGGCTTACGAAAGAGGTAAAAATGAAATTTATTCACCTTTCGGATCTTCATCTCGGTAAGCGTGTCAACGAATATTCGATGATAGAGGATCAGGAATATATACTTAATAAAATAATCGGGATAGTGGACGGTGAGATGCCCTGCTCGGTGATAATTGCGGGAGACGTTTACGACAAATCGGTTCCCTCCGCAGAGGCGGTACAGCTTTTTGACGGCTTTTTGACATGTCTTGCGGAGCGCGGAGTCAAAGTCTTCGTTATCAGCGGAAACCACGATTCACCCGAGCGAATGGACTTTGGCGCGCGCCTTATCGAGTCGAGCGGAATTTATATTTCGGGAGTATACAGCGGTGAGGTGAAGCCCGTTACTCTTACAGACGAATACGGTGATATCGACGTTTATATGCTCCCCTTCGTGAAGCCTGCACACGTTCGCAGATATTTCGACGGAGAGATAGAGTCGTATACCGATGCGGTGCGCGTGGCTATCGAGCATATGAAGGTCGACACCTCGAAAAGATGCATTCTTATAACCCATCAGTTCGTAACGGGTGCTTTGCGCTCGGAGTCCGAGGAGATATCGGTCGGCGGAACGGATAACGTTGACGTCAGCGTTTTCGACGGATTTGATTACGTTGCCCTCGGTCATATCCACACACCGCAGAATTGCACCTCGGAAAGAGTGAGATATTCGGGAACACCGCTTAAATATTCCTTCTCGGAGGCGAAGGATAAAAAATCGGTGACGGTTGCCGAGCTTCGCGAGAAGGGAAGCCTCAGCATTACGACCGTTCCGCTTTTGCCCCTTCGCGATATGGTGGAGCTTCGCGGACGTTACTCGGAGCTTATGCTTAAGGACTTTTACGAGGGAACGACTTACGGTAGCGATTACACTCATATAACCCTTACGGACGAGGAGGATATCGTTGACGCTATAGGAAAGCTCAGAACGGTATACCGTAATCTTATGAAGCTCGATTACGACAACGCGAGAACCAGAGGCACGGCAGTTATCGAGGGCGCACTTGAGGTTGAGAAAAGATCACCGCTTGAGCTCTTCTCGGAGCTCTACGAAATACAGAACGGTCAGCCTATGAGCGAGGAGCAGACGGCACTCGTCGAGGCACTTATATCCGAGGTATGGGAGGGTGAAGAATGAGACCTATAAAATTAGTGATGTCCGCCTTCGGTCCCTACGCCTCAAAGATAACGCTTGACGTTGAGAAGCTTGGAAAAAGCGGACTTTATCTCGTTTGCGGAGATACCGGTGCGGGAAAGACCACGATATTCGATGCTATTACCTTTGCGCTCTACGGTGCGCCGAGCGGAGATAACCGCGAGTCCTCGATGCTCCGCTCGAAGTACGCGAGCCCCGATACGCCGACCGAGGTGGAGCTCGTCTTTTCGTATGCGGGCAAGGAGTATTACGTTAAGCGCAATCCCGAATACGAGCGACCGAAATCGAGGGGTGACGGCTTTACCACCGAGAAGGCAAACGCGCTTCTCAGGTATCCCGACGGAAGAGTGGTAACCAAGCTTCGCGAGGTCGACCGCGCGGTCGAGCAGATAATGGGAATCGACCGAAATCAGTTCACACAGATAGCAATGATAGCCCAAGGAGATTTCTTAAGGCTCCTTTTGGCTTCTACCGAGGAAAGAAAAAAGATATTCCAGAAGATATTCAGAACGCGCCCCTATTACTTGCTCCAGGAAAGGCTTAAGAGCGAGTCGGGAAAGCTCTCAAAGGAATACGAGGCGACCTCGCTCAGCATAAAGCAGTATATAGGCGGTATCGTTTCGGATGATAACGACGAGCTTTCGGAGTGCACGGAGAGAGCGAGAATGGGCGAGTGCCCGACGTCCGAGGTGCTTCGGCTTCTTTCTCTTTTCATTGAGCGTGACAGCTCGGAGGAGAAGGCACTCGCGAAGGAGCTTTCGGATATTACCGCGGAGCTTGACGGAATAACCGTCACGCTTACCAATCACAAGAGCTGGAGCCGTGCAAGAGCATCGCTCTCGGAGTCCGAGGAGGGCTTACGCGGTGCTGCGGAGCTCTTGAAGGCGCACGAAGAAAAGCTTAAGGCGGAGGAAGAGAAGAAGCCGAGAGTTAGCGAGATAAGAGGCTTGATAGCTTCAATAGACGGTGAGCTTTCCGACTGCGAGGAGCTTGATTTAAAGACTCGCGAAAGGGAGTCGCTTGCCAAAAAAACGGAGGAGCTTTCCCTGAAGGCCGGTGCTCAAAGGGAAAGGCTTGAGGCATTGAAAAGGGAGCTTTCCTCACTATCCGACGAGAGAAGGTCACTTGAGGGAGCAGAGGGCGAAAGAGCAGAGCTCGATTCAAAACGGCAGAAGGCGGAGCTTGATCTTAATGCCGTCAAGGATATCGAGAGTGAGCTTATTGCACTTGAGAGGCTCGATGACGAGTATGCGAGAGCGCAGGCGGAGTATATCGGGCTTTACGGTGACCTTAAAAATAAAAATGAAAAATACCAAGGACTCTTCAAGCTCTATCTTGACGAGCAGGCAGGAATTTTGGCGGAGAAGCTTTCGGAGGGTGTGCCGTGTCCCGTGTGCGGCTCGGTAAGCCATCCAATGCCTGCGGTAAAATCCGACTCCGCGCCTACTAAGGAGGAGCTCGATAAGAGCAAGACGGCGTGTGAGGAGGCACAGCAAAGAGCAACCGAGTCGAGCGGACGCGCCTCCGAGATAGGAGGACAGGCTGCCGAAAAGAGAAGGAAAGTCTCCGCGATGCTCAAGAATACGCTCGGCAGTGACGAGACGGAGGGTGCACGCGAGCTCGTTGCAGCGAGGGCAGGGGAGATCACCGCAACGCTTGACACCTTAAAGACGGAAATAAGCACCGCCGAAAAGAAGATATCAAGGCGCACCGAGATAGACGGACTCCTTGAAAGGATGACCAAGGAGCAGGAAAGCATAGGAGAGAATATAGCGAAGAGCGTTGAGGAGCTCACGGAGTGCACCGCGACGGTTAAAGCTCTCGGTGCTCGCATCGATGAGCTTACGAAAAAGCTTAAATACGAAAGCGCAGGCGTGGCAAGGGAGAAGAAAAAAGAGCTTACCCTTGAGCTTGAGGCACTTGAGAGGGCATACAAGCTTGCAAGTGACGAGCTCAGTGCACAAAACGAGAGGATAGCAGGCTTCAAGGCGGCTATCGAGGAATCGAAGAAGGCACTTGCCGATGCCAAGGAGGTCGACGAGGATGCCGTGAAGGAAAAGCAGACGGCACTTAAGACGAGAAGAGACGAAATAAGCGTAAGACAAAAAAAGGTCAACGCGAGAAGATGCGCAAACGAGACCGCAGAGCGAGAGCTCCGCGCGAGAATAAAGGATATCGCGGCGGTTGAAGAAAAATGGGCGTGGGTAAGGGCTCTTTCCAACACCGCTAACGGAACCGTAAGCGGAAAAGAGAAGATAATGCTTGAGGCGTATATCCAGACCACCTATTTCGATCGCATAATAAACCGCGCGAATACGAGGCTTCTTGCAATGACGGGCGGACAATATGAGCTTAAGCGTCGCATAGAAGCCGAAAACAACCGTAGCCAAAGCGGACTGGAGCTTGACGTCGTTGACCATTACAACGGAACCGAAAGAAGCGTAAAAACGCTTTCGGGCGGAGAGTCCTTCAAGGCATCCCTTTCGCTTGCGCTCGGACTTTCTGACGAAATACAGTCCTCCGCAGGCGGAATAAGGCTCGATACGATGTTCGTTGACGAGGGCTTCGGCTCGCTTGACGACGAATCCTTAAGGCAGGCGGTACGCGTTCTGCAGGGACTCACCGAGGGTGAGAGGCTCGTCGGTATTATATCGCACGTCAGCGAGCTCAAGGAGAGAATAGACACGCAGATAGTCGTCACGAAGGAAAAGAGCGGAGGAAGCACCGCAAGGATAATCAAGGCGTAAGCTTAAGCTTCCCCGATCGCAAGATACGATCAAAGCAGGTCATTCGCTAAGCCAATAAGCAAGCCTTGGCAAAAGCACGGCAAAATAAAAAGCAATAAAAACCAAAACGAAATCGGAGGTTCACCTGAGCCTCCGATTTTTCGTCTCCCCAACGTCGATCACACCTCCGACCATGCCGTATGCGGTATAACCGCCGCGGAAATGCGGTCTGCAATCTTGTCGGAATCGGCGAAAACGTCGAGCGCGTATTTTTTGGTGCTTTATATCTGTTTTTCAACGGGCGAGGCTATAAAAATACTCAAGTCTTGGCGCGGGCAGAGTCGCGGAGTGCTCCCTCACGGCTATTGACAAAATTCCGAATATGTGTTATCTTTATTCTGATAACGTAGAAATCTGCAGAAATGCACGGAAAGATACGAACGCTTGGTGAAAGGGGGAGAAAAATGTATATTATAGCTGACGTTGAGTGGGTAGAAAAGAAGGCACATAGGATCAATCCGACTCAATTGGCGGCGGTTCGCGTAGACGAGAAATGGGAGATCGTTGACGATTTTTCTTCGTATATAAGACCGCAGAATTCCTCCTTTTACGATTGGGAGCATATGGCGTATTTGTCGGGAAAGCCCGATGCCTTTATGAATGCTCCGAGCTGCTACGACGTTTTTAAGTCCTTTAATGAATGGGTGGGCGAGGATAAGATATGCTGGTGGTACAGACAGTCTGCGGACGTCCACGCCTTAATAAACCGTATCGTGCTGAATCGGAAGGTAACGCGCGAGCCCATCGTTTTGTGCGAGTATATGGCGGGATTTTTTAAGGGAAAGGGCGTATACAAGGGAGGAGCGTATAAGCTTGCAGAGGCGCGAGGCATTGAGGTGCCTTATCCCCGGCACGATTCGTGGAATGACGTTATGGCGATCATACGTCTTTTCAAGGGAGTAGGATTTCCGCAAACGGCATTGTCTATGCCACCGATAAAGCTTGCACCGCAAACGCACTCTCCGTCTGAAGCATGCTTTGAATATCATTACGATACTAAGAGCGGTCTTCTTCACAAAAAAGGCTGCGAGCTGCTTCCCCAAAATGCGGAGGTGCTCCCCTTCGGATCGTTGAAGAAGCCGATGCAGAGAAACTATAAGGCGTGCAGCTGCGTCGGAGCCGAGCTGAGAGCGGCGAAGCGTTTAAGAGTAATAGACGAAATAAAAAGGACGTATTATACGTTTATATATACAGAGAAAAGCAACGTTTTTCACCGATTTGACTGCGGTCTTTTGCATAGTGCAGATCGCATTCTCGGTACGGAAAAATACGCCACGGTCATCAAAAAAGGGCTCCGTCCGTGTAAGGTGTGCAAGCCCTCGGCAGACGATTATAAACGCCCCGAGATGTACGAGCACAAGATAGAGGCAATGACCTGTCCGAAGCTTGTAAAAAATTCGCTGAAAAAGGAAGAGCGTGTGGCGATAAAGCGTCTTGAAGAGTCACAAAAGGAGCGAGATGCCAAAATCAAGAGTAAGGATATGACGGAGCAGGAGAGAAACGACCTCATGACCTTGACTCAGCCGAGATTTGCCTTCTTTGCAGGAAGAGGATATCGGAATTTTCACTTAAGATCGTGCACGCGCTTGGAGAATATCTCCGATATAAAGGGCTTTAGTACGTTTGCCCACGCTAAAAAATCGGGATATCTTCCGTGCAAGAGCTGTAAACCGACGAATAAGCAGGATATAGTGGTATCCATACCGATTGCAAACCGTGTTCGCAAGGACGAGACGATCGACGATCTAAACGAGATGTGCGAAAAATACGGATACGGACACAGATATCACGAGAACGATTTCGAGGTAGTAACGGCGGTCGGAAAATGGAGGATCCTCACGGATACACGCCCGGTCACCGTTGAGCATATAAATATCGCAAGCTATCCCGATTGCGAGACGTATCACAAGCAGCACAGAATTTTTCTGTCGATGCTCGACGCACTAAAATATATCTACAGACACGATTCGGCAATTGAGGGAAAATTACGCTCAGCAGACGATAAAGAGAATTTTGATTTTGAATGGGAGGAGCAAAATGACGGTTGATGCTTTGATCGAAAGAATAGAGGGGATCGTTGATAATACAATCATTGCCTTGAGGGATTGAACGAGGTAAATACGCGCATTCTCGGCGCAGACGTGCATATCCGTATTGCCGATTGCTTTTTAAACGGTACGGGCGTTGAGAAGAACGTTGCGATCGCGCTTGAGCATTATCAGATCGCAGAGCGGCTTTATTGGATACGCTTGCAGGAGGGCGATTTTTTAATCAAAAAGCAATACGAACGCTCCATAAAAATGCAATCGGTTGCCCGCGAGGAAATGAAAAAGGATATTCCGAGCTTTGAGTGGACAAGGGGTTAAGCGGTACGCACGCTGAGGCGTGGATTTTAGCGTATCGGGTAATACTTTATAAAAAATCAAGCTAAGCTTCCCGAATTGGAAGCAGCTTTTAAAAAATAAAGAAAGGAGAGCGGTATGTCATCGTACAGTGAGCTTATAAAAAACTTTGAAAAGATCCGCGCTTATATGCGTGAGTTTTATATTTACGGCTTCAAAAGTCGAGACGGATACAGTAAAAAAAGTGCCCGTTCTTATGATGACGAGCGTCGCCGTATCGAGAGCTGGCTCGGAGATCATATGAGCTTCGTCAGAACTCCCGAGGGCAAGAACGTCTTCATCTCGATCGATAGCCGAAATATCAGGCACAATCCGTTCTATAACGCCTGGAAGGCGAAAAGCTTCACGGACGGAGACGTAACGCTTCATTTTATTGTTTTCGATATACTCCACGAGCCGTCGGTAAAGCGCACTCTTGCAGAAATTATGCAGCTCATAGACGAGAAATATCTCTCGGGCTTTGAGGAGCCGATGATGTTTGACGAGTCCACCGTTCGCAAAAAGCTCAAGGAGTACACCGAGGCGGGAATTATAGTAACGGAAAAGGTCGGAAGACGGGTTTCCTACTCCAGAGCACAGAGCGTTGAGGTGAGCGATCTTAACGATGCGTTGCACTTTTTCTCGGAGGTTGCTCCGTGCGGAGTCGTGGGCTCCTTTATACTCGATAAGGAGGAGCGCGATACCGAGGCGTTTACCTTTAAGCATCATTACATAACCGGTGCGATCGACAGCGGTGTTCTTGCTTCGCTCTTCACCGCAATGAGAGAAAAGCGAGCAGTAACGGTATCGAATATGAGTCGCAAAAAGGATATGCCGAGGAAAAACAGGATCATTCCTCTTCGCGTGTTCATCAGTGCGCAAAACGGAAGACAGCATCTCTTTGCATATTTGCCGGAGTTCAATTCCTTTAATTCGTATCGCGTGGACTACCTCTCAAGCGTGAAGCTCGAGGAGCCAACTCCTCGCTTTGACGAGCTCCGCGCAGAGCTTGACAGAATGCAGGAAAAGATGTGGGGCGTAAGCGTAAAGCGCAACAAATGGGGCGTGGATCATATCGAGCACGTTGAGTTTACGGTCAGGGTAGAGGAGAACGAGGATTATATAATCAAGAGGCTTGAACGTGAAAAACGCGTCGGAACGGTGGAAAAGCTTGACGAGTACACCTACCGATTCACCGCGGACGTCTACGATTCGAGCGAGATGATCCCGTGGATAAGAACCTTTATCTGCCGTATCGTAAAAATGAATTTCTCCAATCGAAGCATTGAAAATCATTTCAAGGAAGACCTTGAGGCTATGTATCGGTTGTATGACGTCAAACGGGAGGTGAGCGAATGATATTCAGCGAGCTTTATTCCGCATATTATAACGCCATCTCGGATATTCTTTCAAAGATCATCGACGGTGAGCGCTCCGAAAAGGAGCTTCAGCGAGTGGTCGTGGAGAGGGCGTTCGGAGAGAGCGTTCTTACGATACTCCCATCGCTCAAGAGCGAGAAATGGCAGCTCGTTCGTCAGGATATGACGACGACTCTTGATCATAAGCCCTCAATGCCCCTGACCGCACTTCAAAAAAAGTGGCTGAAGGCTATCTCGCTCGATCCCAGGATCAAGCTTTTCGGCGTTGAGATCAAGGGACTTGAAGACACGGAGCCTCTTTTCACACCCGAGGATTATCACGTTTACGATAAATACTCCGACGGCGATCCCTTCGAGGACGAGGAGTATATAAAGAAATTCCGAGTCATCCTTGAGGCTATCAAAAACGGCACTCAGATCAAGTTTGAGATGACGAACAAATTCGGAAAGCCTATGTTCGTCAGATGCTACCCGAAAAGGCTTGAGTATTCCGAAAAGGACGATAAATTCAGAGTCATTACTTCAGGATGGCATTCGGTCGCAACTGTCAACGTCGCGAAAATGCGCTTTTGCGTTCACTATACCGGCTCAAGACCTCTTGATATTGAGGAGCGAGAGGTGAAATACGACACCGTGACGCTCAAGGTGACCGACGAGAGAAACGCGCTCGAACGCGTGATGCTTCACTTTGCTCATTTTGAGAAGCAGGTGGAAAAGCTTAACAGAAGAAAATACATTCTCAAAATCAAATATTCGGTGGCTGACGAGCCTGAAATGGTTATAAGGATACTTTCCTTCGGGCCCTTGGTCGAGGTTCTCGGATCCGAAAATATCCGAAAATTAGTCATCGAAAAGCTAAAAAAACAGTTAAACTGCGGACTCAAATAAGAGTTCGCAGCTTTTTTTCCGTGAAAAAGCGAAAAAAGGTGGTAAAATATGCTTGCAAGGGTACTTCAAGCGGGTGTTTGAGTCAATCCTTCACAGCGGTGCACGAGGATGTTCCAAAGTGTATGCCAGAAGAGCTCTTGAGATAGCGAGGCGCGTGACGCCTTAGCGCTAAGGCGAATTTTTGTCAAGTATTTTGACACGCCATTTTATCGTGGGTTCGAATCCCACCGAGCCGTGCAATGCGGCTTGCCAGCGGTTTGGAGATTTTGATGTTCGAAGTAGAACTACAAAGCTGAGCACGTGAGTGCTTTGAGAAATTCAGGCTGATGCCGTTCGGCAAAAGTGAAGAAATATTCTTTGCGAGTAGCAAATGCGATCCGGGCTTTGCCCACAGAAGGATACCGTGTATTCGAAATAAGTGCCAAGTGTTATGCTCCGCACTTTGCCCGTTGCACTTAAAGCTGTGGCCGCCCTTTCCCATGAACGGCGTTTGGCACGATTAAATTACTCTTAGGAGGTTTACATATTATGAAGAAAATCATTATTACCGAGAAGCAGAGAGGCTTGCTTTTCAAAAACGGAAAATTTATTAAAATGCTTGAAGCCGGCAAGTATTTGCTTACGTGTGGAAAGAGTATTGAGGTGCTTCCTCTTGACCAGCCGATAGCTTCGAAAAACTGTGCACTTGAAACCTTGCTTGAAAATAAAGAGCTCGCTTCACGCGTGGCAATATGTGAGGTGGGAGATACCGAGCTTGCAATCCATTACGTTAACGGCAAGCTGTTCGGTGCGCTTAAAACCGGCAAATATGCTTATTTTAATGATGTAGATAAGCATGAGTTCAAGCTCGTGGATATTTCCACACCCGAGGTGGATGAATCAATTTCTACCGCTACTCTCGCAAAGCTTCCTCCTCTTTATTACTATAAAATTGAGGTGGCAGAATATGAGAAAGCAAGACTTTACTTCGACCGTAAGTTCGTTAAGCTTCTTGACTCCGGAATACATTACTTCTGGAAGGGCACAACGAAGGTGGATTTTGATTTCGTTGATACACGTCTCACTCAAATGGATATCACCGGACAAGAAATTCTTACTGCAGATAAGGTGTCTATCCGTGTGAATTTTGTGGCAAATTACCGCATTACCAATTGCATCAAAATTGCTACGGAGATAGATAATTTTGAAGAGCAGATGCACGTTGCAGCACAGCTTGCGCTTAGAGAATACATAGGCAAATATAAGCTTGATGAGATTCTTGAAAACAAGGATGAAATGTCAAAGTTTGTGTTTGAAAAGCTAAAATCTCGCGAGAACGACTTTTTCGTTAATATCGTAGATGCCGGTGTCAAGGATATTATTCTTCCCGGTGAGATTCGCGATATAATGAATACCGTTCTTGTTGCAGAAAAACGTGCTCAGGCAAACGTAATTACAAGACGCGAGGAGGTTGCATCGACCAGATCATTGCTTAATACCGCCAAGCTTATGGACGAAAACAAAACCCTTTATAAGTTAAAGGAGCTGGAGTACGTTGAGCGCATATGCGAGAACGTTGGCAGCATATCCTTGAATGGTAACAGCAATATTCTTGCACAGCTCACACAGGTTCTGAACGGAAACAACGTCTAAATCCGATACGGTCGGGCTCGTTGTATCTATATATCAAAAAAAGCCCGACCATATATTAAAGGACCAATATTATGATAGAGATAATAGGCAAGTTTAACACCGCTAAGTGCTTTGCCTCCAGCGTCGAGGACGTGGCGCGCGAGCAGATACTTGCGGTGTGTGATACCGAGGCGTTTTCAGCCTCGAAGATAAGAATAATGCCCGACGTTCACGCGGGCAAGGGATGTACCATAGGTACTACTATGACTGTAACCGATAAGATAGTGCCCTCGATGGTCGGCGTAGATATCGGTTGCGGTATGTATACCGTTTACCTCGGCAAGATCAATATTGATTTTGAGAAGGTAGACGAGGCGGCGCACTACATACCCTGTGGCAAAGACGTATGGGAGGGCAGAAACGAGAGATTTGATCTCACCGTGCTTCGTTGCTACAGAGATCTTAAGGATTCAAAGCGTCTTGAGAGATCGCTCGGCACTCTCGGTGGAGGCAATCACTTTATCGAGATAGACGAGGACGGTGAGGGCGGTAAGTATCTCGTTATCCATTCGGGAAGCCGTAATCTCGGCACCCAGGTGGCAGAGCACTACCAAAGTCTTGCCGTGGATCTTAATGCCGGAAAAGAGGACTATTACAGAAGACGCGAGGAGATCATCCGCACCTACAAGGAGCAGGGTAGAAGAGCGGAGATACAATCGGTGCTTAAGGCTCTTGCGCTCGAGTACAAGGCTAAGGAGCCCTCGCTCCCGAGAGACCTTTGCTACCTTCACGGCTCGTTTATGCAGGACTACCTTCACGACGTAGATATCTGCCAGAAGTTCGCGGAGAGAAACCGCGCGAGAATGGCTGAGATAATTATCGAGAGATGCGGTTGGACCGCGATTGAGACATTTCAGACCATACATAATTACATTGACGTGAATGAGATGATACTCCGTAAGGGCTCCGTTTCCGCCAAGGCGGGCGAGAAGCTTCTTATCCCCATCAATATGAGGGACGGCTCGCTTATCTGCATAGGCAAGGGTAACGAGGATTGGAACTGCTCGGCACCTCACGGTGCAGGCCGTCTTATGTCGCGTACCGCGGCGTTTGAGAGACTCACTATGGCTGAGTACGAGCGCGAGATGGCGGGTATATACTCCACCTGCGTGGTTCCCAACACCCTTGACGAGTCTCCTATGGCATATAAGAGCATCGATGAGATAGTTGAGAATATCGAGCCCACCGCAGAGATAATCTGCAGAATAAAGCCTATTTACAATTTTAAGGCAGCAGAGTGATACGGGCGCATCGAAAAGGCAAAGCTTTTTAAAAATAAAAATACGGTCGCACGTGAGGTCGGGAAGGGCTTCGGTGCGGTCGTATCTTTTTATGAGTGCGGAGAGTGGCGTTACCGTATCAAGTCTCCAAAGCGGCTTCAAAAAGCTTAAGCGTACACTCTGGCAGCTCTGAGATAACCCGACTGCTTACGGTAGGCAGATCGCATTGACAAAACGACAGCACTGTGATATACTTTATGCATAAAAATATTTTGATCGCGGTGCTTTGACGGATATGCGCTTCGGGATCCCGTTTTGGACTGTGAAAACGCAGAGGCGCACGAAACGGTCAAAAAAATAAAATTTTGAGAATCAACGATTCGGATAGGGGATGCGATGCTTGATAAGAGAACGATTCTAAAGCAATATTTCGGACATTCGGAATTCAGGTCGGGGCAGGAGCAGGTGGTGGATGCCATTCTGCAGGGCAGAGATGCGTTGTGCGTTATGCCCACGGGCGCGGGAAAATCGGTGTGCTATCAGGTGCCTGCATTGGCGTTTGACGGAGTCACCGTCGTCGTTTCGCCCCTGATCTCTCTTATGAAGGATCAGGTGAATTCCTTAACGCAAAACGGCATTCGTGCGGCGTATCTCAATAGCTCCCTCACTTACGAGCAATATCTGAGAGTTCTCGACAATATCAGGTGCGGAGTGTATAAGATCCTGTACGTCGCGCCTGAGAGACTTGCCGTTCCCGAGTTTATAGAGGCTTGTACGGCTATAAACATAGATCTTCTGGCGATAGACGAGGCGCATTGCGTTTCTCAGTGGGGGCAGGATTTCCGCCCGAGCTATTTGAGAATAGCCGATTTCGTGGATTCCATTGGATACCGCCCCGTAATTGCGGCGTTCACGGCAACCGCAACCGCCGAGGTAAAGGACGATATCGAGTATTCTCTGAAATTAAAATCTCCCTTCCGCATCACTACGGGCTTTGACAGACCGAATTTG
This sequence comes from Eubacteriales bacterium, assembly GCA_045129715.1. GTDB lineage: Bacteria > Bacillota > Clostridia > Oscillospirales > CAG-272 > UBA1740. The sequence goes on from JBGVKA010000175.1 coordinate 14,660, forward strand.
AAATTCGAGGTCATCCGAACGAAGCGCAAGACCGAATGCCTGCTTGAAATCTTGAACAAGCGCAAGGATGAGTCGGGAATCGTTTATTGCTCCACGAGAAAAGCGGTTGAAGCCGTTGGACTAAAGCTCAACGAATCCGGCTTTTCGGCTACGATATACCACGCAGGCCTTGAGGACGTCGTCCGCAAGAAAAATCAAGAGGATTTCGTATACGACCGAAAAAATATTATGGTAGCCACCAACGCCTTCGGTATGGGAATAGACAAATCCAACGTGGCGTACGTTATCCATTACAATATGCCGATGGACGTGGAGAGCTATTACCAAGAGGCAGGGCGCGCCGGAAGAGACGGCTCAAATGCGGATTGCGTGCTTTTATACAGTCCTATAGACGTTCAGACAAATCAGTTTTTGATCGAGCATTCCGAACCGAATCCCGATCTTACCTTGGAGCAGCAGGAGATTCTCAAGGCGAGATGCTACGACAGACTCAAGCAAATGACGTTCTATTCGACCGCGAATACCTGCCTGCGCAGCTTTATACTCGATTACTTTGGAGAAAGATCTTCGAATTATTGCGCAAACTGCTCGAACTGTCTTACTCAGTTTACCGACGAGGACGTAACGGTCGAGGCGCAGAAGATCCTTTCCTGCATCAAGAGAACGGGTGAGCGTTTCGGCAAGAAAACGATATGCGATATCCTGAGAGGAAGCAAAAACGAGAAAATTCTTCGCTTGGGACTCGATGCGCAAACGACGTACGGCTTGATGGCGGATATGAAGGAGCCGCAGGTTCGTGAAATTATAGACCACTTGGAATTCGAGGGATACGTGGAAAGCCGCGGGACCGAGTATCCGACGCTTGCTCTTACGCCCAAGGCGAACGCCGTCCTCACTTCCGCAGAAGCGGTCGTTATGAAGCGCGCGAAGCCGAAGGAACCCGTCGGTCGCAAGCAAAAGAAGGCAAAGTCGTTCAATGCGGCAGACCGCACCTTGTTTGCGGAGCTGAAGGCGGTGCGTCGCGAGATCGCAGACGAGAAGCAAGTCCCCGCATACATCGTATTTTCCGATGCAACGCTCGCCGATATGTGCCAAAAGCTCCCCCTCACTCTCGCCGAAATGCGCGAGATCTCCGGTGTCGGCAGCATGAAGCTCAATATGTACGGCGAAAGATTTTTAAAGGCTTTGAGAGGCTGGAAGGGATAAGAATATGTTTAAATTTTTCTTTTTCAAAATCCGCTTGTAAGAGATTTCGTTGAAGGCTTTGAGCCTTACAGCCCTTATGACGAAGGCTGGTCCTTGAGCGTTGAGTTCGTTGATCCAAATAATTGAAAAATCAAGAGCACCGGCTACGTTGTAGACACTCTCGAGGCTGCCCTCTGGTGCGTTCTGACAACGGACACCTACCGCGACTGCGTCTTAAAAGCCGTGAATCTCGGCGACGACACCGATACGGTTGCCGCCGTCGCGGGAGGCCTCGCCGGTGCGCTTTACGGCTACGCCGCCATCCCACCCGAGTGGCTCGCCGCATTGAAGCGCAGAGACTATATCGAGCAAATATGCGACAGAGCAAGCACCGCGTTGAATTGACCTGATCGCAGATGCCTAAGCACCGAAAGAAGAGGCTATCAAAACGATAGCCTCTTCTTTTTAGCACCGCGGCGTAAACCGCGTGCTACGATTAAAATTTTGCTTGGTATTAAAAAAAACGAAAGCGAATCGCAGCGGCAAGCATTGATAGAGAATTAGATACGTTAGTACCCATGTCGGTGATGCGAAACGCTAATTTGCGGAAATATAAAGACTTCAACGCTCGTGCAATATAGCTGCAAGCTATGAAGAACGGAGCAGTCCGTTACGTCGGACACATCCCCGTTTTTGTGTTAAGTAGTAGATAATAATAGAATCGAGGTATCAATTCCACGGGCGGTGCATTTTTTCACGTTGCGGTGCAAATGGCATTTTTGTGCGTTTTCATCACTCCCCGTGGGCGAAGAAAAAGAGAAATACCTCCCACATCGAATTCGGTGCAGGCGGTATCTTCTTTTTAAGTCTTGAAAGCAGGGGAGAGAACTTCAATAGCGATTCTTGCCCCAAGCCGGAACGCATACACGAATATTTCGCGCTCGTTTATATCCGTCAGCTCGGCGTAGCAATCGTCAAACTTTTCAAGAACCTCTTTCTGCTTGTCCGTAAGCGTTGCCTAGAGATTGTCGTGATGGTCTGCGATGTACTCCATGAGCTGTTTGGCTTCATGAGTCAATTCGCGGCATTCCCCATTCGGACAAACATTTCCGTACCACAATTCTTCAAGTATACTTCTCATAAGCGCACCTCCTTGTAGCACCATACTATACCACAGGGCGGGGCATAAGTCCAGATAACTTTTTGTGAACAAAAATATATTTTCCGGTACGCAAAGTATAATTAATTTTGCAGAAAATGTAAGAGCGGCAGGCATTGAAATGGAGTAAAAATTTGGGTATAATCGTGTTAAATTTGCATTTCCTATTTTTGATTACAAAAAGTAACTTACTTTTTTATTTGATCCCATAATTTTGCTCCAACTTCCGTTGTAGTGTTTATAGAAACTATGCCGTACGATGTGATAGGAGAATAAAGCGAAGCTGCTGGGGAATTGTGATATTGCCATATTGCTTTTTCATTTGTTATGACTCGCCCCTGTAAAATCCAAACCATTTTTGCGGTTTGGGTACTGTTTGCCACTGCACATTCGAATGAATGTTTTCTCATAACTTCTGGCAAATGATGATAGATTATATTATCACGAGAAGAAAATTTAGCATCAAATATCAAATATTCATCTTCCTTGTTTTCAGCAGAAAACTTTAAGACGAAATCGGGGGTATAATAACCATTTCGGGATGTTGTGCGATAAAGCTGTAACACTTGTGGGATGTGAGAGCAGCTCAATTCGAAGGTGGATGAACAAGGATGACGGTCTGCGTTATCTACGCGCCCAAAACGGAGTCTATACCACCAAGGAGTGGCTTATAGATTATATGGCACACTATTTGAAAGAGAACCCTTATCGGTTCGGAATCACCCTCTAATACATATTTCAGGCATCGGAAATTAACCTCAGATGTCTTTTTGATTAAAAACCGTCCTAACCTCTCAAAAACGGATTGACAAATCCGAAAAAAAAGTTGTATAATATTGTGCGGATATCCGCAGTATATGCGCCTTGTATTGTGCGGATAAACGAAGGATATAAAATCGGTATTTCGAGGTGTAAAATGGAGTACTTAAAGATATGTGAAGTGGCGAAAATATGGGGGCTTTCCGAGCGAGGTGTGCAGGCACTTTGTGCGCAGGGCAAGATCGAGGGAGCAACTCGTTTCGGTCGTTCTTGGATGATCCCGAAGAACGCAAAGAAGCCTATTGACGGAAGAACCAAGTCGAGCAAGGCACACGCCAATGAAGATATGCCTCTGCCTCGCAAGACACCGTTTCTCTATATGAGCGACCTCTATCACACGCCCGGAACTGCCGATAGTGTGGGCGAGAGTCTTGCTTACAACCATGAGGCGCAGGTGCTTTTTGAAGCCGAGGTTGCCTACTCCCGAGGCGACATCGACAAGGTGTATGAGAGTGCCAATTACCTACTTGGAAAGCACTCGGGCTTTTACGCCGTTCTCTCCGCAGGTATGCTTCTTGCACAGTGCGCGATCTGGAAGGGCGATATAGAAATGTGGCGCAGAGCCAAGGTACATATTGCCGAAGCACCTGCCAAAACCGACCTTGACCGCGATGCCATGCAGCTTGCAATCAGCGCCGTAGATATTATGCTGTATAACGTAGAAAACTTCCCGGAATGGTTCAAAAAAGGGCGTTTTGACCCCATTCATAAGGACGCATATCCTGCGGCGAAGGTATATTACGCCAAGTATTTGTACGCCCTCGGCTAC
>JBGVKA010000176.1:0-2589 GCA_045129715.1 Eubacteriales bacterium
TATCCGCCGCGGAATCTCTCTTGAGAAGCTCCACGAGCTCACTATGATCACCCCTCTCTTCCTTGAAAGCTTCAAGTCCATAGTTGATATGGAGAACGTGCTCAAGGAAAAGCACGATCTTGAAACTCTTAAGGCGGCAAAGGTAGTGGGCTTCTCCGACCCCTACATTGCTAAGCTTTGGGGAGTTAAGGAGATCGAGATATGGAATATGCGCCGTGAGAATGGCATCAAGCCTCAGTTCAGAATGGTTGACACTCTTCACTCGGGTGCTTACATTCCCTATTTCTATTCCTCTTACACCGGCAAAAACGATTCTATCCTCACCGATAAGAACAAGGTAGTGGTTCTCGGTGCAGGCCCCATCCGTATCGGTCAGGGCGTTGAGTTCGACTACTCCACCGTTCACGCGGTAACGACCATCAAGAACTCCGGATACGAATCCATCATTATAAATAACAACCCCGAAACCGTTTCTACCGACTACACCACCGCAGACAAGCTCTATTTCGAGCCCCTCACTCCCGAGGACGTTATGAACATCATCGACTTCGAGAATCCCGACGGCGTAGTTGCATCTCTTGGCGGACAGACCGCTATCAACCTTGCAGATCCCCTTATGCACCGCGGTGTTGAGATCATCGGAACCGACTGTGCGGCTATCGACAAGGCAGAAAACAGAGATATGTTCGAGAAGCTTCTTAAGGAGCTCGGAATTCCTCAGCCCGAGGGAAGAGCGGTTACCAAGATCGAGGACGGCGTTGCGGCTGCAGCAAAGATCGGTTATCCCGTTCTCGTTCGTCCCAGCTTCGTTCTCGGCGGACGCGCGATGCAGATAGTTTCCTGCGAGGAGCAGCTCAGACACTACCTTAAGACCGCAGTTGAGATCGATGAGGACAAGCCCGTTCTCGTTGATAAGTACATCATCGGTAAGGAGGTCGAGATCGACGCGATCTGCGACGGCCGTGACGTATTTGTTCCCGGTATTATGGAGCTCGTTGAGAGAACGGGTATCCACTCCGGTGACTCCATCAGCGTTTACCCCACCTTCAGCATCTCCGACAAGGTAAAGGGCACTATTCTTCAGTACGCAAAGAAGCTTGGTATCGGTATCGGCATCAAGGGACTTTACAATATTCAGTTCATCGTTGACAAGGACGACAAGGTGTTCATCATCGAGGTTAACCCCCGTTCCTCGAGAACCGTTCCCTTCCTCTCCAAAGCAACCGGATACAGCCTTGCAGACATTGCTACCGAGGTAATTCTCGGCAAGTCCTTGAAGGAGCAGGGCATCTTCGATATCTATCCCGACGAAAAGAAGAGATGGTACGTTAAGGTTCCCGTATTCTCCTTCAACAAGATCAGAGGACTTGACGCTTACCTTTCTCCCGAAATGAAGTCCACCGGTGAGGCTATCGGATACGACGATAAGCTCAACCGCGCGCTTTACAAGGCTCTTCAGGCATCGGGAATGCACCTTCAGAACTACGGTACCGTATTCGCTACCATCGCAGACAGAGATAAGGCAGAGGCTCTTCCTCTTATCCGTCGCTTCTACGACCTCGGCTTCAACATTGAGGCTACCGAGGGAACCGCTAAGTTCCTCAAGGAAAACGGCATCAGAACTCACGTTCTTCGCAAGCTCGGCGACGGAAGCAACGAGATCTGTGACTCCATCCGTCAGGGACATATCGCTTACGTTATCAACACGAGCGGCGTAGGCACCGGCGGAGCTAACACCGACGGCTACTTCATCAGAAAAGCGGCTACCGAAAGCAACGTAACCATCTTCACCTCGCTTGATACCGTTAAGGTTCTTCTTGACGTTCTTGACGAGACCACTCTCCGCATCTCCACCATTGATGCGTAAGGGAGATAAAGAATGAAACAATCCTTATTTGAAATCATTGAAAACCGTCCGCTTACCGAAACCGTATATCTTATGCGCCTTTCGGGAGACACGTCGGATATAACGGCATCCGGTCAGTTCGTAAATATAAAGCTCGACGGCTTCTTCCTCCGCCGTCCGATATCCGTATGTGATTCGGAGGACGGAATACTCACCCTTATCTACAAGGTCGTTGGTAAGGGCACGGAATATATGAGCACTCTCACCGTCGGTGAGAAGCTTGATATACTCACCGGGCTCGGCAACGGCTACGACCTCACGAGAAGCGGCAATAAGCCTCTTCTCGTCGGAGGCGGCGTAGGCGTTCCTCCCCTTTACAAGCTTGCAAAAAATCTTATCAAGGATGGCAAGGACGTTACCGTTATCCTCGGCTTCAACACCAAGAGCGAGATCTTCTGGAAGGAAGAGTTCGAGGGTGCCGGAGCTAAGGTCATCGTTGCTACCGTTGACGGCTCTGAGGGCGTTCGCGGCTTCGTTACCGACGCTATGAAGGGGCTTGATTACACGTATTTCTACTCCTGCGGTCCCGAGCCTATGCTCAAGGCTCTCTACAACGCCTCTATGGCGAGCGGTGAAATGAGCTTCGAGGAGCGTATGGGATGCGGCTTCGGTGCTTGTATGGGATGCTCGTGCAAGACCGTGACCGGAAACAAGCGCATCTGCAAGGAAGGTCCCGTTCTCAA
>JBGVKA010000177.1:0-5161 GCA_045129715.1 Eubacteriales bacterium
TACAGCCTCTACTACGCAGAACACTTACAAGGATAACGATGAAACTACTAAAACCGATACAGATGGAACTATCGTTGTAAAAGGCGCTAAAAGCGCTTATATCGTTGTCACGCTTGGTACGGACTACGAGCTTTCAAGCGAGGTCTTCACCTCCAACGACAAAAACAAGCCCACCTTCAAAACCGATCTTGACGATACGAGAGCTAAGGTCGAGGCGGATATGCGCGCAATTGATACGAAGATCTCGGGCAAGTCGTTTGACGAGGCTTACAAGATTCTCAGAGACGCTCACGTAGCGGATCACTCCGAGCTTTTCGGCAGAGTCACTCTTGACCTTGGATGCAATCCCGAGGACTTTAACATTCCTACCGACGAGCTTCTTAATAATTATAAGTCAGGCTACAAGAGCACCTATCTTGAGGTTCTTCTCTTCCAGTACGGAAGATATCAGCTCGTAGCATCCTCACGCGAGGGTGCTCTTCCCGCTAACCTTCAAGGCGTATGGAATCCTTACAATACTGCACCCTGGGCGTCGGGATACTGGCACAATATCAATATTCAGATGAATTACTGGCCTGCGTTCTCAACGAACCTTGCGGAAACCTTCAAGGCTTACGTTGATTTCAACGATGCATTTATGCCAAAGGCTGAAGCTAATGCAACGAGCAACGTAAATAAGTACAATCCCGATATGCTCGACGAAGACGGCGGAAACGGTTGGGTAATCGGTGTCGGAAGCTATCCTTTCGCCATTTCGGGAGACCGCTCCGCAGGTAACCTTGGATTTACCACTCAGATGTTCTGGGAATATTACCAATATACTCAGGACGAAACCATTCTTAGAGAGGTGGTTTTACCCAAGCTTCTCTCCGCGGCAAGATACATAACCAAGTGCGTTGAGCTTGACGAGAACGGAAATTATCTCGTTTCACATTGCGATTCTCCCGAGGTCCACGTCAACGGTGTATGGTATTACACGAAGGGCACTACCTACGCACAAACGTTTGCTTACCTTAACAACTATCATCTCTTGCTTCTTATCGAAGAGGCAGGAATGGATATTACGGACGAGGTGCTTCTCTCTACCGAGGAATACTCGGTTCTTAAGACGGTTATGGAGCAGATCGATAAATACGATCCCATAAACGTAGGTCTTTCCGGTCAGATAAAGGAATTCCGCGAGGAAGATTACTACGGCTCGGTCGGTGACGATCCCAGCCACAGACACGTATCTCAGCTCGTCGGTCTTTACCCCGGTAACGTTATCAACTCAACCACTCCCGCTTGGATCGACGCCGCACTCGTCACACTTGACGGCCGCGGACAGAATACCACGGGCGGATGGGTATACTCCCACAAGGCAACTCTTTACGCAAGAGCTAAGGACGGCGACGGTGCAAGAGAAAGAGTCGACGAGCTTCTTTCAAGAGTCACCTTCCCCAACCTCTTTACAAGACTCTGGCAGGTATACCAGATAGATGCAAGCTGCGGTGTTACCGCAGGTATTGCGGAAATGCTCCTTCAGAGCAACGCGGGATATATCGAGCCCCTTGCGGCACTCCCTTCGAATTGGGCTGACGGCTCATACACGGGACTTTGTGCCGAGGGTAATTTTGAAATAAGCGCGGCTTGGGAAAACGGAACCGCTAAGACCTTTAACGTTCTTTCAAAGTCCGGCAACAGAGCAAGCGTGGCTTATCCCTCTATCACCGGTGCTACCGTAACTCGCGCATCGGACGGAAAGAAAGTTTCCTTCACGGTTGACGCTAAGGATAGAATATCCTTTGATACCGAGATCGGCGAGACCTATATCATCTCCGGCTTCACCGCTCAGGAGAAAATGGACGCTCCCACGACCTTAGGGCTCACAAGAGACGGTACGTTTGGCGAATTTACGCTCGACTGGTCTAAGACCACGGGTGCTGAGAGCTACAACGTTTACGTTGCGATAGAAAACGCACCTACCTACACTCTTATCGGCAACACTAAGGACACGTCGTTCGAGTACACCGCCGACAAGGAAAACGAAAACGCCCGTATGACCTTTGCGGTTACTGCCGTATCGGCAGGCGGTGTCGAAAGCAAGAGAGCTCTCTGCTATTCCAATCCCGTTGATACCGCGGCAAGCATTACGGACACGAAGGCGTACGTTTTGGAGTCGGGCGAGGTTCAGTTCGTAATAAACGCAAACTCGGCTTCTGAAAAATTCAGACTCTATTCAAAGGGCGAGGGAGACTCCGCTTACACGCTCGTCAGCGAAAGCCTCACACCCGTTATAAAGCTTACGAGCTACTATAGCTCGATGAAATACGCGGTTTCCGCGCTCTCCTTCTACGACGGAGAGGAAACGGAGCTTTTACAGGTAGTTGATTTTGCCTCCTATTCGACGGATTATAATGCGGAAAACGTATTTGCCGGAAAGACCTTCGTTCAGAACGGAACGAGCACAAACAGTGCGGCATTGAGCACGAAATACGGATATTCCACGCTTACTGACGGAATTAAGGCAAGCGCGAATATTCACAACGGAAGATATTCCTCTAAGCAGGCAAGCACGACGGATCCCTTGCGAATGGCGGACGCCGTTATAGATCTTGGCGCGGAATACTTCCTTGACGAAATCACCTTCTACGTTTACGGAGGAGATACCTTCCTTCCTCAAATAGGTACCAATTTTAAGCTTGAGGTTTACTTGGGCGGAAAATGGGTAACTATCGTCAGCAACCTGAAGAGCGTTTATGCAAGCGATTACACCGAGGGCGAGCCCTCTATTTCCGACTATCTCGTCAAGGTCGATAACGGTGACGATAAATATCACCTCGTATTTGATCTTCACGGAATCCGTGCAAGCAAGGTGCGTTTCTACTGCGAGACGATCCTTAAGGTCGGAGACGACACTTACAACTACATAACCTTCTGGGAGGTCGAATGCGCGGGCGTTCTCGTTGAAAACGTATTTGAGAATGATGAAAACGTTCTTCTCGGAAAGACGTTCACACAAATTTCCTCCGCACCCTCGGGTAAAAATACTACGCCAATAGGCGGATACGAATATTCCAAGCTCACCGACGGAATTATAAACCGCTCGAATGCAGTGGACGGCAGATACTCCTCTAAGAAGGGCGGTGCGGCATACGCTGTCGCTGACCTCGGCGGTATTTATTCGCTTTCCGAGATCAAATTCTACTACTACGCTAAAAACTTCAATCACGCGGCAGGCACTAATTACACTATCGAGATATTCCACAACGGTGAATGGACCACGGTCGTAAACAACGTTCCTGCATCGGAGATCTTAAAATCAAACAACAATACCACAGATGGCTACGTGTTCTTCAACCTTGGCGGTGTTAAGGCTGAGAAGATCAGATTTTACGCAGAGTCTTCCGATTCAACGCAGTACGTAACGCTCTACGAGATCAAATGCTCGGGTTATCTTATAAGCGAATTTATAAAGCAGGAAGAAAACCTCTTCATAGGCTATGAATTTGAAAGCGATCAACCGACCATAACAGCAACCATCGGAGGTGTTCCCTACACCTTTGGATACGATCATCTTACCGACGGCAAGAATCGCACCAACGGAACAGCCGCAAATGGGCACGAAGGAAGATTTTCTACCAAGGGAAAAGGTATTGCCGACGGTACGCTTACCTTTGACGACGTATTCTCGCTTGACGAGATAAGATTTTATCACTTTGAGAAGAACATTCTCAAAGCGGGCAAGAACTTTACGGTCGAGGTGTATTCGAACGGTGTTTGGAAAACTATCGTATCTAATCTCAGCAACGACGATCTTAATGGATATCTTCACTCCTCGGGCAATTACATAGTATTTGATTTTGGCGGAATTTTAGCGGAAAAGGTAAGATTTTACGCTGAGGATGCGGGTAATTACTGTGTAACGCTATACGAAATAGAATGCTTCGGCTCAAAGGTCGTCAACAGAACCTACGAGAATAACGGCATTAATACGCTTGCAAGTGCATCTGCGAGCGGCACAGCGAATGCGGCAAACGTTAACGACGGAAGACTTGATACGTACGCTTCAAGCACCAACGCAAACGGAACCTATTCCGTGGAATTAAGCTTCAGCTCCACGAAGCTCTTCACTCTCGGTATCTACGAGACTATCGATTCTCTGAATCTCGTTAACGGCGTAATTTCCACGGCATCGGATAGCACCAAGATAGAGATCTACCGCGACGGCGCGTGGTTTACCGTATACGACGGAGTCGCGCTCGATTCCGACGGCTACACCGAATTCGATATTTACGGTGCAACCTGCGAAAAGATACGCATAACGTTCAAAAACACCCGTAAATTTGACGGCGAAGGCTCCGTAAGATGCGCTAAGATCTCCGATATAACCTGCACACCCGGAAAGCCCAACGCTATAGACCGCACGCCTATGATCGAGGCTTACGATAAGCTTGCGCATCTCGGTGTTGATACCGAGAGCTTTACCGCTCAAATGGCTGTATTCCGCACTTATCTTACGAATTACAAACTTTCAGCGGAAAAGGTCGTTCCCTACGCTGAGGAAATGAATGCTTACTATGAGACTACCAAGAAGGATCTTATTTCCTCGATCACGTTTACTCCTAAAATGAGCATAACTCTTGAGAGCCAGCTCACGATGAACGTTTACGTTCCTGCGGAAAACGTTCTGCAGTTCACGTTTGACGGCGTAGTATACGACGATCCTTCGGCACTGAATTACGTTTTGGTTGACGGTAAGAAATACTATCACCTCACAGCTTCTCTTCCCTCACCCGAGGCGGCAAAAGAGGTTAAGCTCACGGCTACGGTAAGCGTAAGCGGTGTATCGGCGAGCGCGACCTTCACGCTTTCGGTTCCCAAGTACGCAGAAAAGGTGCTTCGCGACAACGAGTCGACCGAGACAGAAAAGACTCTTGTAAAGGACGTTCTTCTATACGTCAAGGCGGCTTATAGCTACTTTGCGGATTACAACACTCCCGAGGAGATCGAAAGAGTTAACGCTCTTATCGGATCCGTAATCGGTAATTACACCGCCTCTCCCACCGTGAGCGGTACTACCGCTGAGGATAGCGCAGGTGTCGTTACCGACGTAACTCTTGACCTTGACTACAAGCCTACCATCCGCTTCTACGTAACTAATACCGACGTTGAGTTCAAG
>JBGVKA010000178.1:0-13770 GCA_045129715.1 Eubacteriales bacterium
CGTTATCACCGTAAACCTTATGACGAAGTCCGGAGTGGTATACGATACCTTCGGCGTTGCGCTTCGCGATGCGTTCTTCCAGGTGACCTCGGTCATGTCCACCGCGGGCTTTACCACGGTTAGCCTCGACCTTTGGCCAAACCTCTCGCAGATGCTTCTTCTTATGCTTATGTTCCTCGGAGCGTGTGCAGGCTCGACCGCAGGCGGATTCAAGATATCGCGCTTTATCATCATCCTCAAGAGCGTAAGACGTGACGTGAGAAAATTCTTCAAGCCGAATTCGGTAAAAACGCTCAGCCTTGACGGTGATCCTCTTTCCGAGGAGACCGTTAAATCCGCAGTAAGCTACCTTTCGGTATACTCGATATTTATCTTCGCCTCCGTCTTGCTTATTGCCTTTGACGGAAAGGATACTCTTACCACGGTAAGTGCCGTTATCTCCTGCTTCAACAATATAGGTCCCGCATTCGGTGAGGCACTCGTCTCGTACGCATCCTTCTCCTATTTCTCAAAAATAGTTCTCTCCTTCGTTATGCTTTTCGGAAGACTTGAAATAATGCCCATGCTTATTCTTATGTCCCCTGCAACCTGGAGAAAAAACTGATTTTTAAGCCTTTTTTGAGGGGGCAAAATTGATTTTTTGCTTTTTTTTGGTTTTTTTCAGAAAAACTATTGCTTTTTTAAATATATTATGATAGAATATCATATGCGTTATTGCCCGATTGGGTATAAAACTATTGGAAGGAACAAAAAATGTTAATACTTGAACTTATTCTTTTAAGCGTACTTCTCGTTTGCGCAGTAGTTATCACCGGCGCAGTAGTACTTCAGAAATCTAACGAAGGTCTTTCCGGCACCATCGCCGGCGGCTCTGAGACATATTACGGCAAGGACAAGTCCAATCAGAAGGGCAAGAAGCTCTTCAAGATCACGCTTATCGCTGCTATTGTTTTTGCGATCGCTGTTCTTGCGGTTTATATCATTCAGCCCGATTACTCCAATATCTACAACGATTGGACCGAGTTGACCAATTCCAACTACACCGAAATTTTTGAGGACTAATTGAATCAAAAGGGTAGCTCAAGCCGAGTTACCCTTTGTTTATTTTTATTTGTTTTAGGTAAATTAAATTGAAAAACACTAACAAGGATCTTAAAAAGTTTTCCTCACGCTCCGCGCTGAAGGAAAAGAGAAAAAGAGCACTTCTCCGCGCGGTCGAGGAGATCGGCGTTGATACGCGCGCGGTAAAGGTGAAATTCACCGAGGAGCCCTATCGCAAGGGGCCCCGCTCAAGAGATATCACCGCTACGGGCACCTTCAGGGAGAGCCGCTCGGGATACGGCTTCGTATCCGTCGAGGGCGTCGAGAGGGATATATTCATCCCCGAGTCAAACGTCGGCGCGGCTCTCGGAGGAGATACCGTTGCAATAAAATACCACACCTTCCTCTCCAGTGGGGGCGAGGAAAAGACCGAGGGCAGAATAACCGAGATACTCGAATACGGCAAAAAGACCGTTATAGGAACGGTGGAAAACGACGTCGTTCGCATCGGCAGAAGGCGTATGAACAGGCTTTATATCGCGGTGGACGATGCCTTAGTCAAAAGAAGAATATATATAAGAGACTCGGCAGGTGCCCTCGTCGGCGAAAAGGTCATGGCGAAGCTTATCCGCGGAGGCGTTTATTCCTACGAGCTCACAGCAGATGTCGTGGCAATATTCGGTGACGCGGAATCAAAGGAAGCAAACTACCTCTCCATTCTTGAGGAATGCGAGATAGATACCGAGTTTTCCTCCGAGGAGCTGAGACAGGCAGAGGAGGCGGCACGCGAGCCAATAGATCACGAGGGGCGCACTCTTCGTGACGAGGTGATCTTCACTATCGACAGTGAGAGCGCGAAGGACCTCGACGATGCCGTTTCGCTCACCGTGAACGAGGACGGGACCTACACTCTCGGCGTTCATATCGCGGACGTCTCCCATTACGTTAAGGAAAAGACCGCTCTTGACCGTCTCGTTATGGCAAGGGGCACGAGCGTTTATTTCACCGACAAGGTCGTTCCGATGCTCCCCGAAAGCTTATCAAACGGAGCGTGCTCGTTAAATCCCGGTGAGGAAAAATACACCCTTTCCGCAATTATCACGCTTGATAAGCGCGGTGAGATCTTAGGATGTAATATAGAAAGATCTATAATAAATTCAAAAATAAAGGGCATATATTCCGAGATAAACCGCATCTGGCAAGGGGAGGCGGACGAGACTCTTCTTGAAAAGTACGCCGAATGCCTTGCCACCCTCTCGGATATGCGAGAGCTTTATCTCCTTCTTGATAAAAAGGCAAAGGCTCGCGGATACGTTGAGCTTGAAAGCCCCGAGGCAGAGATCATCCTCGCCCCCGACGGCTCGGTTTCGGATATCGTGAAGCGCGAGCGCGGTGATGCGGAGAAAATGATAGAGCAGTTTATGCTCACCGCAAACGAGGCTGTAGCAACCCTTCTTTATAACGCGGATATTCCCTGCGTTTACAGAGTTCACGAGGCACCGCCCACCGATAAGCTTAAGGAGTTTCTCACCTACGCCGAGAATCTCGGACTTGACGCGCACAGGATAAACGCTGAGAGCTGTGAGCCGAGAGAGCTTGCAAGGCTCATCGCCGAGGCGTCCGAGCGCGGTATAGGAGAGGCGGTCTCCTACGCCTGCCTACGCTCAATGTCCAAGGCGGCTTATTCCGAGATCAAACGCGCCCATTTCGGACTCGGCATAGAAAATTACTGTCACTTTACCTCACCCATACGCAGACTTTCCGATCTTGCGACTCACAGAATAATCCACAAGGTGATCTTCGAGGGCAAGCCTAAGGAAAAGCTGAGACCGTACGCCAAAAGAGCCGCCGCGGCGGCAACCGACGGTGAGCTTCGCGCTCAGGGAGCGGAACGCCGTATAGAAGGCTTGTATAAGGTTCTTTATATGCAGGATAAGATCGGTGAGATATTCGAGGCATCGGTAAGCTCGGTTGCATCCTTCGGTATGTTTGCCTCTCTTGAGAACACCTGCGAGGGACTCATTCCGATGTCCACCCTTGACGGAGGCTTCGTCTTTGACGAAAAGAATCTTACCGTAAGAGACTCCAAGACCTTCTACAGAATAGGTGATAAAATAAGCGTAAGACTTGAGGAGGCGGATATATCAAGCGGAAAGCTCCGCTTCTCCCTTCTCGGAAAAATAGTTTAAGAGGACCTTTATGATTTCCCGAATAAAGTTTTTAACCGCAATAGATATGCTTTTTCTTCTGTTGCTTGCGCTATCCGGCTCGACCTTCGGCGTGGCGAGTGAGATATTGTATTATCTCGCCTTTCTTTTCCCCGTCGGTCTTGCGCTGAATCGCGTATATAACACGTCCGAAACCTCACACGCATCGTACCCAAAAGCAAAAGAGGATATGATAAACGAGCTTAAGGGAGACTTTACTCTCACAAAAAGAGGAGCCGCGCTCTCCCTTCCGATATTCTTTCCCGCGATAACTCTTATCCTTTGTATATCGGTGCTCACCTCACTCGTTCTTGAAGGGCTCGGATACGAAAGCGTTACCGAATTTAACGAGCCGTTTTTTATCGCTCTCGTCCTTCACGCGCTTCTGCCCGCTATACTTGAGGAGCTTCTCTTCCGTTTTGCACCGATGAAGCTTCTTTCCGAAAACAAAAGAAGCGCATTGATATTGTCGTCGGTAATGTTTGCGTTTGCTCACGCAAATCTCTTCCAGATCCCCTACGCTCTTGTGGCAGGCATCATCTTCTCCTCGCTCTATCTTATGACGGGAAGCGTTATCCCCTCGATGATACTGCATTTTCTCAACAACGCCTGCTCTCTCGCCTCGATCTACGGAGTCACGCCCACCACCCTTTTCTCGATCCTCGGTGCATTAAGCGCGGTATCGGTAACGGTGATTTTTATAAAAAGAAGAGTTTATAAAGAAGAGATAAAGAAAATGATAGGTAGCGAAAAAGCGGTTCTTTCTTATACTCCTCTTTTCTTCATCGGAACGTCACTTGTATTGGCAATTTCTGTGCTTTTCGCTTAATTTGATAACTATACTTTACAATAGGAGCTTTTATGGATAACGAACTCGATATAGATTTTATGAGTGCCGCCATTGAAGAGGCAAGGCTTGCCGAGGCGGACGACGAGGTTCCGATAGGTGCCGTTATCGTCAGAGACGGCAAGATCATAGCCAGAGCGCACAACACCCGTGAGGGCTCCAAATGTGCGACTCACCACGCGGAGATACTCGCAATAGAGGAGGCGTGCCGTACCCTTGGCGGATGGCGTCTGCCCGAAACCACGATATACGTTACGCTTGAGCCCTGCGCCATGTGTGCAGGTGCCATAATAAACGCAAGGATACCGCGCGTGGTCTTCGGTGCGCCCGATCTTCGCTTCGGTGCCTTCGGCTCTCTTATAGATCTCTCCGAGATCCCGCTCAACCACAAGCCCGAAATAAACCGTTTTATACGCGGTGACGAGTGTCGGGATCTGCTCGGAGAATATTTTAAGAAAAAGAGAAAAAAATAATATTGGCAATGCTTAAAATTCACACGTCCTCGGTCATAAGCCGAGGGCGTTTTCTTTTTCCCGAAAGGAGTGCACGATGAAAATAACGCACGCAATAAGTGACACGAATATAGGCGGTGCAGGAATACTCCTCGCCTCGCTTACGGAGGGGCTGAAAAACGATTTTGATATAGAAGTGCTTCTCCCCGAGGGCTCGCGCCTCCCCGCAAGGCTACCACACGGAATAAAGGTAACCGAGCTACCTCTCTCCCACGACCTCTCCTTCACCCCTCGCGACGTCTCCGTCTTTCACGCGTATCTCAAGGCTCACCCGACCGACGTTCTTCATTCCCACGCCTCGCTCTCCGCAAGGATAGGAGGGAGATTTTCGGGAATTCGGCGTTGTATTTCCACACGCCACTGCGCTTACCCCGTGGCAAGAGTCAAAAAAATGCCCTTGCCGAAACGCTTTTTATACGAGGCGTCCACGGATCTCACCGTCTCCACGGCGGATTTTGCGACCGAAAACCTCGTGCGCTCGGGACTCAGAGCAGAAAAGATAGTCACCATAAAAAACGGCTCGTTCGACCTTTCGAGGCAGAGTGCTGAGCAAAGCTCGGATATCACGGAGCATCTCGGCATTCCGAGGGGCAAAAGGATAATAGGCTCCGTTGCAAGACTCGAAAGAGTAAAGGGGCAGGACGTAGTGCTCCGCTCGGCAAGGGAGGTCCTTAAATTCTTCCCCGACGTTCATTTCGTTTTCGTCGGATGCGGCTCGCTTGAAAACGAGTATCGGGATCTTTCGGCAAGGCTCGGCATCGATAAAAGCGTTACCTTCACGGGATACGTATCCTCCCCCTCGGAGCTGCAAAGGAGCTTTTATATCAACGTCAACGCCTCTCGCGGCACGGAGACCTCCTGCCTTGCAACGAGCGAATGTATGTCCCTCTCAATTCCGACCGTGGCGTCGTCCTTCGGCGGAAACCGTGAAATGATAAAGCACCGCGAAAACGGTCTTATCTTCCCGACCGACAACGTTTTTTCCCTGAGCTCCGCCCTCATCGAGCTTCTTGAGGACAGCGAGCTTCACAAAAGGCTTTCCCTCGGCGCAAGAAGGAGCTTTGAGGAGGATTTCTCGGTTGATATTATGATAAACCGCTATAAAACCCTTTACCGCTCGCTCTGAAGCTATTATTTATATAAAAAGATTGACATTCGCGCCTCGTTTGTGGTAAAATATGCGTATGAAAAAACAATTTTTAGAATGTGGAAGGATCGTTGGTGCCCACGGCGTCAAAGGTCTTATGAAGGTTGAAAGCTGGTGTGACTCGCCAAAAATACTTGCCGCGCAAAAGCGCGTTTTCCTTGCCGAAAAGGACGGCTTCAAGGAGGCAAGCGTAGTGAGTGCCGCAGTTTCGGGACAGCTCGTTCTTATGGGGCTTGACGGATATCTTAACAGAGAGACGGTGCAGGGCATGAAAAACACCGTGCTTTATCTTGCGCGCGAGGACGTTCCGCTCAAAAAGGGCGCGGTGCTTCTTGCGGATATCATCGGACTTCCCGTCAAGGATCTTGAGAGCGGTGCAACTCTCGGCACGGTAAAGGATATCACCGATGCTCCGAGATCGAGAATATACGTTATCGAAACGCCCGCCGGCAAGGAGGTCCTTCTTCCCGACGTTAAAGAATTCATCAAGGAGATAAACACCGACGAGGGCGTATTCGTTACCCCCATACCCGGTTTTTTTGACGAAATATGAAATTTCACGTTATGACTCTTTTTCCTGCGCTCGTTGAAAACGTGCTTGCCGAAAGCATTATCGGAAGAGCGCAAAAGGAAGGTATCATAAGCGTCAATACCTACGATATAAGAGACTACACCACGGATAAGCACAGAAAAACGGACGACACACCGTTCGGAGGCGGTATGGGAATGGTTATGACCTGCCAGCCGATCTTCGATTGCTTCGAGGCGGTCAAGGGCAATTTCTCCGAAAACGCTAAAACGAAGGTCATCTATATGTCCCCGAAGGGCAGAATGTTTAACCACGCACTAGCCAAGGAGCTTTCCGAATACGACGAGCTCGTCTTCCTCTGCGGACACTACGAGGGCGTAGACCAGAGAGCTATCGACGGTCTTGAATGTGACGAGATCTCGATAGGAGATTACGTGCTTACCGGCGGAGAGATCCCCGCCTGCATAGTAATCGACGCAACCTCAAGGCTTATCGACGGAGTTCTCGCCTCAAGCGAGTGCTACGAGAACGAGTCGGTCGCATCGGGTATCCTTGAATATCCTCAGTACACGAAGCCGAGAAGCTTCCGCGGTCTTGACGTTCCCGAAATACTTCTTTCGGGAGACCACAAAAAAATAGACAGATGGAGACTTGAGAAGGCGGTAGAGGTAACGCGCGAGCGCCGTCCCGATCTTCTTGCCCTCCACCCCGAATTTGAAGAGGCTCTTAAGCCGCCTCAAAAGAAAAACAAAAGAAGAAAGGCTGAGCAAAAGGGAGAATGAGCTCTAAGTTTTTAGATTTTCTCTTTGGATACGAACGCTCCGAGGAAAGCTTTAACGACAGCCGTATAGCACGCGCGGAGAAGAATTTTTCCGACAAGGTCCTCGTTGGCGTCGGATACGCGTACTCAAAGAAAATACTGAATAGCAAAATAGCCAAATTTTTCGCAAAAATGAAGGAAGCTCTCGCAGGAGCGTCTATAAAGAGCTACGGAGTTTTCCTTTTATCCTTTGGTCTTGCTACCATCTTCGCGCACTTTGCGGAGTATTACTTTATGGATTTCACGACCACGCCGACCGCACCTCTTATCGTGGGCTCGGTCACGACCGCCGTGGGATTCTTGCTTCTGTTCTTTAAGGCACCTCTTATACAGTGCCTGCAAAAATGGAGGCTGACGAGCGCGGTGCTTTTCGACACTCTATGCCTTAAACGAATCAGAAACGCACCCGTGGATAACGGTGCCGAAAAGGCTATGATCCCCGTGACCGTGGGCATTTTCTTCGCGGCAATGGGCTTTATTTTCTCGCTCCCCGCGATAGCCGTGGCAACGCTTGCACTCGTTTTTACGGTGCTCGCACTGTCCTCGCCCGAGTTTGCTCTTATGTCAACTCTTTTCGCGCTTCCCTTTATCCCCGCGCTTGCGCACTCGACTCTTATCCTTTCCACCCTCGTGACGATATCGGTCGTTGCCTTCGTCAGCAAGGTCATCCTCGGAAAGAGATTTTTCCACTTCGAGCAATACGATGCGGTAATACTTATATTTATGCTCTTCGTTTTCGTCAGCGGAGTTTTCAACAAGGGCATCGTTTCCTTCGAGAAATCTCTCGCTCTTATAGTTATCGCATCGGTATATTTCCTCGTCAGCAACGTTATAGTTAACAGACGACTTGCGGAAAACGCGGTCAAGATCATCGTTTTCTCGTCCGTCCCCGCAACCGTGATAGGATTCGTCCTCTATTTCTCCTCATCCGTGAAGGCATCGTGGATAGATCCCACCTTCTCGTCGACGATAAGTGCAAGAGCGTATTCGACCTTCGGTAACCCCAACGTTTACGCGGTCTTCCTTATCGTCACCACCGTTTTTTCTCTTGCACTCGCGGTGGATAACGTTGACGAGGGCTCGTTCTTCTTCTACGTGGGAGCATCTCTTCTCAACTCGGTATCCTTGGCTTTGACGTGGTCTCGCGGTGCTTGGCTTGCGGTAATTCTTGCCGCGCTCGCCTTTATGATAATCCGCTCGCGCCGTGCACCGAAGCTGCTTCTTATCCCCGCAATGCTCATCCCCGTGTTACTTCTTTTCATCCCCGAGCGTTTTATCGAGCGTCTGTTTTCCGCCTTCAATCTCGGAGACACCTCGGTCGCATCAAGGCTTTCAATATGGCGTTCCTCTCTCAGGATGTTCTTCGATAACGTCTTTATCGGTATCGGAGTCGGCGAGGAGGCGTTCACCGAGGAATTTCTCAAGTACGCAGAGGATAGCGTTACCGCGCCTCACAGCCATAACCTCTTCCTTGAGATAGGATGCGAAATAGGTATATTCGCGCTCCTGTTCTTCATTTTCCTTCTCGTTATCAGAGTACAGCACCGCGCGACCTATGCAAGATACGTGAGAAACTCGTCGGTCGACAATATTTCCACCCTCTCCGGCACGGCTCTCTTCGCTCTTCTTATCTTCGGTATGAGCGATTATATCTGGTACTCCTCCTCGACCTATTATCTTTTCTGGGTAGTGTTTGCCATAGGCAGCGCAACGCTCAGAATATCGAAGAGCGAATACGATACGCTTTGCCGAAGCTCCTCCGACAGCAGAGGCGAGACCGAAGCCTCCGTCAATATAATTATCGGAGATTAAACGGTATAACGCAAAGCGTTTTGAAAAAACTAAATACAATACCGACCGCTTGGGAGCATCTTAACTCAAGCGGTCTTTTTTTGGCGGTAATTATGAAAAAACACACAAAAAGCAAACTATCGTTTGCAATTTTTATAGATTTTATTTTCATTACCATTTTGTTTTCTATACTTTGCGGTGCGTTTTTTATAGGAAAACAGTTGCTTTTTCCCGAGGACACCGCACCAAGCACGCTCACGGTGCGCACCGAATTCATGCCCGTAGAATACGTCTCGGAGCTTTTCTTGGGAGATGACGTTTTCGATACTCTCACCAAAAGAAAGGTCGGCAAGATCACGGGCATATCTAGCGAAGAAGATGGGGACCTCGTGCGCTTTTATATAACCTTAGACTCAAAATTCACACCGCGCGGAAAATCTCTGAGAACGCGCAGACTTTGGTTTTATTTTGCGAGGGAGAGCATATGAGGGGAGCGCGTTTTTTTGACCTTTTCACCTTATTTGCCGCGCTTTCTCTTTGCTTTACCGTAGGCTTTCACGTCGGGCGCGATAAGGAGACGGCGGTAAGCGAGCGGGCAGAGGTAACGGTAGCTCTCTATCGCGCAAAGATCCCCGACGGAATAGCGGATACGGAGCTGAAGATAGACGGCAAATACGAATGCAAGCTTTTGGAGCTTACCGAGGGTGAATTAACTCTCGCTCTCTTCGGCTCACACGCCGAGGGCGGTTTTCTTACGTCGGGCGCAAAATATCTATCCAAAAACCAGCCTCTTGAGGTCATCGGCACGGATGCATATTTTTACGGAAGGATAACCCGCATCGATTTTTCCGATGCCGATCTTGATAGCCGATAAGCGTTTTTTATGTCTTTTTCAACAATTTTACCCCGTATAAAATATTTAAAGACAGTACTTTTTACAATATTTTCATATTTTTATCAAAAACTATTGATTTTTATTATTTTTTTTGCTATACTTTACGATGATAATAGTGTAAGGAGCGAATTATATGATCACTCGCAACGTAACGATGGAAAACGGCGTTGGACTCCATGCCGGACCCGCTTCTCTCTTCATCCAAAAGGCAAATTCCTATAAGAGCTCTATTTGGGTAGAAAAGGATGATTGCCGCGTGAATGCAAAGAGTCTTCTCGGCATTCTCTCTCTTGGAATTTCAAAGGGTACTACCATCACTATCATTGCCGACGGCAGTGATGAAGCATCTGCAGTAAACGGACTTGCCGAGCTTATAACCGGCGGATTCAACCGCTGATCATACCCCTATCTTAAAGGATATATCGGGGCGAATAAGACAGAACATTTCAAGATTCGATACTTTACTGTCGACGGTGACACGGTCACCGCATACAAGGGACGCGGCCCGATAGGAGCTCGTCCCTTTTGCTTTTTCACCTCAAGCTAAACTGACGAAAGGAGAAATAACGGTGACGGTCATAGAGACTCTTCGCAAAAAGGCGAACTCACTCCCAGAGTCCCCCGGTGTTTATATAATGCGAGACGCGGGTGACAAAATAATTTACGTCGGAAAATCCAAGAAGCTCAAAAACCGCGTAACGAGTTATTTTTCCATGGCTCACACCTCGGTCAAAACGGCAAGAATGGTAAGTCTCGTCCGTGATTTCGACTATATTTTATGCAAGACCGAGATCGAGGCTCTGACACTTGAAAACGTGCTTATAAAAAAGCACTCTCCGAAATACAATATAAAGCTCAAGGATGCTAAATCCTATCCCTATATAAAGATAAGTGCCGAGGAATACCCTCGCCTCAGCGTTACGCGCGACAGAAACAACGGCAAGGGAAAATATTTCGGCCCCTACAGCAGTGCCTCCGCGGCTTACACCGCGCTTGACACCGTAAGAAAGATATTCGCGCTCCCAACCTGCCACCGCTCGTTTCCGAAGGATATCGGCAAGGAGCGTCCCTGTCTTTACAAGGATATGGGAAGATGCGTTGCCCCCTGCGTTAAGGGTGCTATAAGCGCCGAGGACTACAGAGAGCTCGTTAAAAACGCCTCTCACGTTCTTGACGGAAATATTTCGAGCACTCTCAAGGACTTAAGCGATGCAATGCTCGCGGCGGCAGACGAGCTCAATTTTGAAAGAGCCGCCACGATCCGCGACAGCATCGATGCCTTAAAGAAGCTTTCCGAAAAGCAGAAGGTCGTTGCCGATGCAAAGATCAATCGCGATGTTTTCGCTCTCTACACCTCCGAGACCGAGGGCGTTTTCTCCGTCCTCACCATTCGCGAGGGTGCGCTCGTCGGAAAGAACGAATTTATGCTCTCGCGCGATGCTATAGCCTCACCTGAGGACGCGCTCAATCTTATCCTCAATTACTACGAGGGCGGTATCAGTATTCCCCCTGAGGTCATCGTTGGCTTTGATGCAGAGGAGGAGGACGTTGCCCTTCTCTCCGAGTATCTCACGATGCTCAACTCACGCAAGGTCTCAGTAAGGATACCCGAGCGAGGAGATGCGGCGGCACTCGGTAATATGGCGTACGAAAACGCCAAGGAGGCTGCAAGACAGTATCGCCTTGAGGGTGAAAGGGAAAACAAAAATCTCGCGCGACTTGGCGAGCTTTTAGGCCTCGATTACGTTCCGAAAAGAATAGAGGCATTCGATATATCGAACGTCGGTGACGAATGCATAACCGCCTCAATGGTGGTTTCGGTGGACGGCAAATGTAAGCGCAGCGAATACCGCACCTTCAAGATACAAACCACCGACGGCAGAGACGATTACGGCTCGATGCGTGAGGCTCTCACAAGAAGACTCTCGCACATAGGAGACGGCTCGGCATCCCTCGGCGAACGCCCCGACCTCATACTTCTTGACGGCGGAGACACACACGTCGGAGCCGTGAAGCCTATACTCAAAAGGCTTGAGCTTGACATCCCCGTCTTTGGAATGGTCAAGGACGATTTCCACAAAACGAGAGCCATCACCGACGGAGAAAAAGAAATTTCTATTGCTTTAGAGATGAATGTGTACGCTTTTGTTTACAATATTCAAGAAGAAGCACATAGATTTGCATATCTGAACTCACAGAGCTCCAAGCTTAAGAGTCTGACGAGCTCATCTCTTGAGAAAATCGACGGCATCGGCAAAAAGAAGGCAAAGCTCCTGCTCGGTGCAATGAGCATCTCCGATATAAAGATCGCGAGCGAGGACGAGCTTAAGAAAATAAAGGGCATCAGTGAAAAGGATGCGAAAAACATATACGAGTATTACCGCAATATAGGTAAGGACGATTGAGAGGTATTATAACGTGTTAAAAATCATCACGGGTACTGCCAAGGGCAGAATTTTAAAGACTCTTGAGGGAGAGGCAACGCGCCCCACCTCAGAGAGAATAAAGGAGGCAGTGTTCTCCTCGATACAGTTCGATATAGAAAACAAACGCGTTCTCGATCTTTTCGCAGGATGCGGTCAGCTCGGTCTTGAGGCACTCTCTCGCGGAGCAGAGTCCTGTATGTTCATCGATTCCTCTCGCGAGGCAATGGATATAATAAAAGCAAACGTCAAGGCAACGGGCTTTGAGAGCTCTTGCAAATATCTTGTAAGTGACTCAAGAAACTATATAAGAAAGGCATCGGGACGAGAGGTCTTCGATCTCGTTTTCATAGATCCCCCCTACGCGCTCAAGTGCTGTGCCGACGTCATCCGTAAGCTTATCTCGGCAGAGCTTCTTGCTGACGGAGCCATCGTGGTTTCGGAGAGCGGAGAGGAAAGCATTGATCACGGTGACTTTCCTGAGCTTGAGGTGACGAAATCAAAAAGATACGGCACCAAGACGGAGATAAACATTTTCCTCTACCACAAGGCAAAGGACGAGGAATGAGAATGAAAACTGAAGCTAAGGTAACGGCAGAAAAAATAAAAAAGGCGGTCATTCTTCCCGGAAGCTACGATCCCGTAACGCTCGGGCATCTCGACCTTATAAAGCGCGCCTCAGAGGAGTATGAGGAGGTCTACGCGGTCATCTTCGTCAACCCCGATAAAAATTATACGTTCTCGCTTGACGAAAGAGTTCGCATGCTTATGCTTGCCACGGACGAGCTTGACAACGTTCTCGTCAGCTACTCAAACGGCCTCGTTATCGACTATATGCGAGACCATGATATCGAGCTTATAATCAAGGGCTATCGCAACGACGTTGACCTTGAGTACGAAAAAAAGCAGGCGGCTTGGAACCTCAAGCACGGCGGATACGAAACTCTTCTCTTAAAGTCAAACGAGAGCCTCACCGCAGTAAGCTCCACCCTCGCGCGCGAGAATATAAAAAAGGGAGAAAACCTCGACGGCATCCTCCCGAAAGCAGTTATTGATCATATAAGTTCTTTGGACTAATACCGAAGTATCGGTAAAACACCGAACATTCAAGGGTTAAGAAAAATGAAAAAACATAACAATAGATTGCGCGATCTCAGACAAGACAAGGATTTGACTCAAGCTCAGATTGCGGAAATTTTCTTTTTACAGGTAACACAATACAGACGATATGAAAACGGTGATAGCGACCTACCTCTCGAATGGGCTAAAAAATTCGCTATATTTTACAACGTCTCTATTGATTATATTGCCGGATTGACAGACGAGCCTAAGCCGTCACGATAAAAAAGGTGAAGACGCTATCACTCGATAGTATCTTCACCTTTTGTTTTAGCTTTACTCGGAAAGCACTAAATATTATCTTCTCTCCGCGCCGAAGGTCTTTGCAAGCTTCTTCATAACTCCGTTTGCAACCTCCTCGGTCTCCTGAGAGGTGAGAGTCTTCTCGTTGGAGCCTATGGAGAGACGGAGGGTGAGGGATTTCTTGCCCTCGGGAACC
>JBGVKA010000179.1:0-4383 GCA_045129715.1 Eubacteriales bacterium
CGATACGTTACAGTCATCAAATCGACTCTATCGCGAAGACTACGCTGGGGTAATCGTTGATCTTATCGATGATGCCTCTGACAGTCTCTTTAGTCTTTCTGTTAATGACGAGAATTACCTCGATACCTACGTTGCCCGAAATTCCGCTTCGGGGAACCGTTACCTGAATGTCGTGGGCGGAATATTGCGTCTTAAGATCGTCAATAAGTCCGCGGACTGCCTCGTCCTGCTTTATCTCAACGTAAACGCCGAAGTTGTTGCGGTTGCCGTTGATATGGCGTTCAAGCTTGCTGAGTATCATTATCGAGAAGAGCGAGATAACGAATGCCGCGAGTGCTCCCTCGTAGAAGCCAACGCCTGCGGCAAGTCCTATTGCGGCGGTAACCCAAAGTCCTGCGGCGGTCGTAAGACCGACGATCTGGAAACGGCCCTTGAGCATTATCGTTCCTGCACCGAGGAAGCCTATGCCCGATATTACCTGCGCACTGACGCGGAGCGGATCCGAGGTCTCGAAGCCGAGCTGATATTTTGCAAACAATCCGACCATTACGGTGAGAGCCGAGCCAACGCAGACGAGAATGTGCGTGCGAAGTCCTGCCGCACGGCGTTGCTTTCCTCTTTCAAGTCCTATAATTCCGCCAAGTATCGCGCAAAGGAAAAGGCGGATCATCATTGTCCAAATGTTTAATTCTCTGAGCCATTCCATAGGGAATACCCCCTTTTTTATGTATTATACGATTAGTAGGAGTATATTGTACCACTTATTCCGATAAAAGTCAAATGTTTTTATAAGTATTTTTCAAGTTATTTTTGAAGGATTTTTGTAAGATCTGCCCCGGGACTTGACATTTTTTGCGCTTTAGGGTAATATTGGAGTATGTAATGACCAATTCGGAACAAGATATATAACGGAGAAAAATATGATAACATTCGAAAACGTAAAAAATAACGAAAGTGTTAAGATCTATATCGAGCGCGCAGACGCATCACTCAAGGCACTCGGATATACCGAGCACAGCTACGCTCACGTCGGCACGGTGGCAGAGAGAGCATCGGAGCTTCTTCGCGAGCTCGGATACGGTGAAAGAACGGTCGAGCTGACGAAAATAGCGGCTCACCTGCACGATATCGGAAACGTTGTCAACAGAGTTGATCACTCTCAATCGGGGGCTCTGATAGCCTTCCGTATTCTCGATAAGCTCGGTATGGATGCCTCGGAAATTGCCGAGATCGTGACCGCGATAGGCAATCACGACGAGGGAACGGGAGTGCCCGTAAGTGCGCTCGCGGCGGCACTTATAATAGCCGATAAATCCGACGTGCGCCGTACCCGTGTGAGAAATAACGACTTTTCGACCTTCGATATTCACGATAGAGTGAACTACTCGGTGACCGAGTCGAAGCTCGCTCTCACGGACGGCGGTAAGACGGTAACTCTCTATCTCACCGTTGATACCTCTATAAGCTCGATAATGGATTATTTCGAGATATTCCTCGTTAGAATGAAGCTTTGCAGACAAGCGGCGGAGTCGCTCGGTCTTAAGTTTGAGCTCGTTATAAACGGTCAGAATTTCATCTGATATTCACACCGCGCACTGCCTTCTCATAGAATGTATTAGACTACTCTGCCGAGAAAGTGATATAACGACAATCGAAAGTCGAAATCCAAAGTATTTCGACGGCAAATCAGAGATTTGCAAGCAAATTTCAATAAGAAATTTGCCGATTTCTGTTGCAATGATATAGTATCAAAAAGTCAAATCGACTTTTTGGCACGGCTGAATCCTCAGCCGCGAAAAGGCTTGTTGCCTTTTCTACATACTATAATCATTATGCTTTTCGGCGTGCTGACGTCATTTTTATGAGAAAGGAAAAACGGAATGAAATTCAAAAAAATAAATCTTGGCAAGTTTTTTGAGGGGCGAATCGGTTTTCCGCGCGGTACCGCACGCGGCTCCGACTCTTGCCGAGACTCGTGCGGCGGTGCCTGCAGATGCCAAGCCGCACCGCAGCGCACCCCTGATGCCACCGAGAGACGCCAAACGCCCTTTACCTCGGACTCCGTAAGGCTCGGCAAAACGCCATCGTGCTCCTCGCGTGAGCTCTACGGCACGAATTTTTTGGGAAGCGAAATGCGCGACAGAGGAAACGAGCCCATCGTCTTCGATATCCGCAAGGAAGCCTTTATGACGCCGGATTTCCGCACGGCACTTTGGACGGGCGGCAATCTTCAGCTGACGGTGATGACCGTACCCGTCGGTGAGGAGATAGGAGTCGAGATGCACGAGGGCCTCGACCAGCTTATAGGCGTCGTGTCCGGTGCGGGCGAGGTATCCTTCGGAAACCGCGAGAATTATCTTGCACCGCCCCTGCCTCTCGATGCGCATAGCGTGATGCTCGTCCCCGCAGGTACTTATCACAACGTTAAAAACGTTGGCAAAACACCGCTGAAGCTCTATTCCGTATACGCCCCCAAGGCGCATAAATTCGGAACGGTGGAGAAAAATAAAGGATAGGATATAATATGAATTTAAACGATGCGATAATCAAAAGAATCGAGGAGATCTGCGAGGAGAGAGAAAGTAACGTTTGCGATATTGCTTTGAGCGGAGGAATGTCTCCTTCGGCAATTTACGATCTCTTTAAGGGCAGAACGAAATGCTCGAAGGTTATAACTGTAAAACGGTTTTGTGACGGTGCGGGCATAACCTTGGCAGAGTTTTTTGACAGAGATTATTTTAACGAGCCCGAGGCGGATTGACCTTTTGGTAAAGCGATCGCTTTTTGTTCCATATTGTAAAAAAGCAGAAGCGTTTTTTGCTTCTGCTTTTTGCTTTATTTTGTTATCTTGCTATTGTCTTAGTTGTTATCTCGCTTTTGAGATTTTGCTCTATTTTTGCTAACTATTATTTGCTTTTTCGGTATAAAAGACCGTTTTCGCCAAGGTATTTGGTCAAGGCGGCGGTCCAATCCGTTTGGATGAAATCAAAGCCGCGCTTTGCAAGCCAGCCCCATCCCTTGTCCTTGGACTCGCATATTGCGGTGTCGTCTGAATGACCTGCGGCGAGCTGATCCTTATAGTTGTAGATGATCGAGTTTGCCCAAACGAGAACGTTGTCCGAGTGCATACGCTCAATAAACTCGGGAGTTGCCACCTCGTTGTCCTCTTCGGTGAAGAGGCACTCTACTCCGACGTATTTTATACCGCTTTTTAAAAGCTCCTCGTGGTGAGGATGCGTTTTCTTAACGATGGGCATATACGCGATATCGGGAGCAAGCTCGCGAAGAACACTTGTGACCGACTCGTTTACCGAGGATTTAACGAGTATCTGATCGGTCATACCGTGACGCTTGATCTCGTCGTATATCTCCTTCGGGTGTCCCCAGAATTTATCAACGTTGATGAAGCATTTTCCCTTGAATTCCTCAAGTATCTCTTCAAGCGTGTTGATCCCAAACTGTGTGGGCGTGTTATCGTAGTTAAGATATCTGAGGGCACAGATCTCCTCTGCGGTCATTTCGGGAAGCTTCGTTTTGATGCCGAGAAACGCCGACTCCATACCGGGATGGAATATCAAAAGCTTACCGTCACGGCTCATATCAACGTCGATCTCGATCATATCCGCGCCTGCATCAAGTGCCGCACGGTATGCGGGGATGGTGTTGCAGGGGATATTACCGCCAAACGCACCTCTGTGCGCAACCACTATTATTTTTTCCTTCGCCTTTTCGTGTAAGTCAAACACCTTGTTTTACCTCTTTTTCTGAAATTTTGAAGTCTCCCTGCTCCCGGGAGTCTTGGGAGTTATCTGAACAGCTCGATAAAATCGTGAGTTTCGTAAAGCTCGCCCTCGCCCGCGTTATCTCCGCGCGAGAGTATCACGCGCTCCTTACCCACCGTCTTGGTAATTCTTGCGGGCAGGGGATGGTTCATAAGAAGCACCCTCGCCTGAGGGAGCTTTCCGAATTTCTCGGGGCGTTTGTAGTTGAAATTGAAGGGCTTTTTCTTTTTTAAGGTGTATTTCACGCCCTCCTTGACGTTAAACGTCTCGCCCTTTTTGAAGGTCTTTATCTCGTAAGAGGTCTTGTCAACGAAATTGAGGAAGACTCTTGAGGAAAGAAGGCTTATCACCTTAACGGAAATTACGCGCTTATCGTAGATAACGTGAAAATCGCACTTATCCTTTTCAAGCGAGCCGACGTACCAGAAGGTGTGCGTGGGAATGAATTTTCCGCCCGCCTGCTCGATGGCACGGCGCATCGTTGCGCCCTCGGACGCCTTCTTCGTGAGAAGGAAGAGCATGGGGACGGAGCTGAAGAGCATAACGAGAACGAATATGTATAAAAAGAGCATTTTTTTCTCCTTGAGTTTGTTTTTTTGCG
>JBGVKA010000180.1:0-3896 GCA_045129715.1 Eubacteriales bacterium
GGCAGATGAAATCCAAACAAGTTTGGATGAAATGTCGCTTTCAGGTTCGCGACGTAGGATTCATGGGGGAAGATACCGCAATATATATCCTGCTGTCGCAGGGGTGAGAGCTCGCTTGTCAGCGAGGCGGGATTTTGAAAAACTTTGTTTTTCTCTTGACTTTTGGCGTAAGTTGTGCTAATATATACCTTGTTCACTTTATTTTAATAAATTTATAAAGGACATAGCGTGCGAGTGCGATCGCGCGCCTAAGGAGACACTATGGAAAAGCTTCAGGTTGGTATAGTTGGCGCGACCGGTATGGTCGGTCAGAGATTTATTATGCTTCTTGCGGATCACCCCTATTTCGAGATCAGAGCACTTATCGCAGGTCCGAGATCGGCAGGTAAGACCTACGGAGAGGCAGTTGAGGGCAGATGGAAGATGAAGACCGAATGTCCCGAGTGGGTAAAGCAGATGCCCGTTATTTCCTCCGAGTACGTTGAGACCGTAAAATCGCTCTGCGATTTCGTTTTCTGCGCGGTAAGTATGTCGAAGGAAGAGACTCGCGCTCTTGAGGAGACCTACGCAAAGGCGGAGATCCCCGTGGTTTCTAACAATTCCGCAAACAGATGGACTCCCGACGTTCCCATGGTAATTCCCGAGGTCAACGATTCCCACCTTGCAGTTATCGAGGCTCAGAAGAAGAGACTCGGCACCAAGGACGGCTTTATTGCCGTTAAGCCCAATTGCTCCATCCAGTCCTACGTCGGTGCGCTTGCTCCCCTTCGTAAGTACGGAATCAAGGAGGTCGTTGCGACCACCTATCAGGCGATCAGCGGTGCAGGAAAGACCTTCAACGAGTGGCCCGAAATGGCAGATAACCTCATTCCCTTCATCGGCGGTGAGGAGGAGAAGAGCGAGAAGGAGCCCCTTCGCGTTTTCGGTGAGGTTAAAGACGGTGTTATCGTTCCCGCTACCGAGCCCGTGATCACCACCCAGTGCTTAAGAGTTCCGGTTACCGACGGTCATATGGCTGCCGTGTTCGTCAAGTTTGAGAATCCTCCCACAAAGGAGCAGATACTCGAGGATTGGAAGAACTATAAGGGTAAGCCCCAGATCCTCGGACTCCCCTCCGCTCCCGCTCAGTTCCTCACCTATTTCGAGGAGGACAACAGACCTCAGACCGCGCTTGATCGCGACCTTTACGGCGGTATGGGCGTATCCCTCGGAAGACTCAGAGCCGATACCGTGTACGATTTCAAGTTTGTCGGACTCTCTCACAACACCCTTCGCGGAGCCGCAGGCGGCGCAGTTCTCATCGCAGAGCTTCTCTACAGAGAAGGCTACTTGAAGAAGCTTGTTTTTTGATTTAGAACCTAAAAAATAAAATGTACGTTGTGCTCAGCGCGAGATGCTGCTTTCAAAATCTCGCGCTGAGTTTTTTTCTGTTTGCGCGTATGCTCGCGCGTATTTTGGTTATTTTGAATAAAATATCGCGAGTTTTTTTGGCACGGAGCATGGGGCAATCACTCGCTTTCCTATTGACTTTTGCTATTTTAAAATGTATAATTATAATAGTGTAAAATGCTATAACAATAAAAAGAGGTAATATCTATGAAAAAGATTTTATGCTTACTTCTCACGCTCGTGCTTTCCTTTGGCATCGTTTCCTGCAAAAAGGATAAGGGCAGTGACGATAATGACGGCGGTAATAATAACAACGCCGCTGATCAGACGAGTGCTGTTGAGAAGATCAACGACACCATCAATTCCTCAAGCCCCACGCAGATCGTTACAACGGTTAGATATACCGCTCCCGGTCAGCAAGAGCTCATCTCTTCCTACACCACCGAGCGCGATGCAAAAGAGGGCGTTGAAAGATTTGAATTCTACGTTGAGAGATACGCTACCATCGAGGAGGGTATTCCCGGTGGACTTAAGGAGATTCGCGGTATCATCTGGAAGGATGCAGACGGAAGCATTCTCAACTCCGAAGGAGACGTTTGGTCCTCGGCAGATGCTGTAGGATACCTTGCAGAGAGCCTCACCTTGAGAGATTCTTACGTTAAGAGCTACGAGACCTCCGATAACGGCAACGATATCACCGCATACGTGACCGTAGCAAACTCCGAGAGAGTTTTCGGTGTTAATATCGATGCTAACGGCGATATCAAGCTTGAGATAGACACCAACGGCACCTATCTTTACGAGGTTACCGTTACCTATACCACCGTATCCGGCGCAACCGTAAGCGTGGTTACCTCATACGATTACGCGGTAATCGATCTTGAAGTCAATAACTAACGATCGAAAGGAAAAAGAAAATGAAAAAAATATTAGCTTTACTTCTCGTAATTTGCTGTATGCTTTCCATCGTTTCCTGCGATTCTAAGGACGACAAGGATAACGACGCTAACAACAATACTAACAACACCACCAATAACGATGACGTTCTTGCAAGATTCTCTAAGATGCTTGCAGAGAGCGTTCCCGGATCCTCCGAGGTTATCGTAACCCACGACATCAACGAGACCATTATCGAGAACAGCTTCAGCGTTGTTACCGGTACCGTTGGCGGAAAGAAGGCGGCAGTTTATTCCTCCAACGTTTCCACTCTCGGTGACGTTGACGACAGAGTTCTTGAGCTTTTCAAGGCAAAGGAAGAGCTTATCTGGTATCTTGAGGGCTACGGAACGAGTGACGACGAGGGCTGGAGCTGGGATGAAGATGGAAAGGACATCTCCCCCAAGGCAGGCTCTATCGCAATGGACCTCACCTCTGAGTACGTTACCTCTTATGACTATAAGCAGGAGGGCGCGATCGAAACGCTCACCTTCAATATGACGAGCGAGAACGCTACCAAGGCTCTTAAGAACTTCCTTGACTCAAGACAGACCATCGCATACGACGTTAAGGTAGTAGTTACCGCGGCTGCAGAGCGTATTTCCTCCATCACCATCAGCTACGATATCCCCGAGTACGAGGTTACCTTCGAGTCTCAGGACGGAGACGGCTTCTGGATTTCCGGTAGTATCGAGATCAAGGCAAATTATTCCTACAAGACCGATACGGGCGACATTCCGATCACCCTCGGTTAATTTGACAAACGGAAAGGAATAGACAATGAAAAAGATTTTATGCTTAATGCTCATCCTCGTGCTTTCCTTCAGCATCGTTTCCTGTAAGAAGGACGATAAGGATGAGGGTAATAACGATAATACCTCGAATACCAATAACACTCAGGATCCCTTCGATAAGTTCACCACCGCCATTGCGAGCAACAACGCATCCGCAGTAGTGGTTGACGTAACCACATCCACCGCCCTTGGCAGCCTTGCTGCTAACTATGAGATCTACTTCGCCGCTGACGGCTCTGCAACCGTTAAGTACGAGTACGAGAGATTCCTTGAGATCGGCGAGGGCTCCGCAGACGAGATCAAGACCACCGTGGAAGGCACTCTTTATCGCGATAAGGACGGCAAGTATTCCACCACCGCAGGTCTTGACGTTTCCTCTATAGAGGCTGCAAGCGTTATCAACCTCGCATCTCTCAAGAATAAGGCAAGCATCAACACCGCAGGTGACGAGCTCAACGTAACCGTTGCAAAGGCAAGCACCGCTGACGTATTCGGCACCGCGTTCGACAGTGACGTTGCCCTCAAGATCCTCCTCGACGGCGATAACCTCGAGAAGATCATCATCACCTCCGAGACGAAAAAGATCGTATATAATTACGAAAAGTAAGAATATAAAAGAAAAAGAGAGAACAGATCTGAAGTGAACCCAAAAGTTTAGACAAAATTAAATATTAAATCATTTGAGAATGAGCTCGGTACTGTACTGGGCTCATTCCTTTTAGTTTGAGAGAAATTCTCTCATTGTTGTAGTAATGTATGTATTCTTCCAACTTCTCA
>JBGVKA010000181.1:0-6101 GCA_045129715.1 Eubacteriales bacterium
AACAGACTTCTTTCTTTCCTTCATACGAGGATCACGAGTAAGGAATCCAGCCTTCTTGAGAAGGGGCTTGTAAGCCTCGTCAGCAACGAGGAGTGCACGAGCAACACCGTGACGGATAGCGCCTGCCTGACCGGAGAAGCCACCACCGCAAACGTTAGCAACGATATCGAACTTACCAACGGTCTCGGTTACACCGAAGGGCTGGTTAACGATAAGCTTAAGGGTCTCAAGACCGAAATAGTTGTCAATATCTCTGCCGTTGATGGTAACGTTACCTGTACCGGGATAGAGACGAACTCTTGCAACAGACTTCTTTCTTCTGCCTGTGCCGTAGAAATAAGGTTTAGCACTTGTATACATTGTTCATTATCCTCCCTATTAGTCAAGTACGATGGGCTGCTGAGCTACCTGCTTGTGATCAGCGTCCTTGTAAACGCGAAGACGAGTGAAAGCTTTTGCGCCAAGAGTGTTGTGGGGAAGCATACCCTTTACTGCAAGCTCCATAGCCATCTCGGGACGAGTAGCCATAAGAGTCTTGTACTGGATCTCCTTGAGGCCACCGATGTAGCCGGAGTGGTGACGGTAGTACTTCTGCTCGAGCTTCTTACCTGTAAGAACAGCCTTAGAAGCGTTTACGATGATAACGAACTCACCGCAATCTGCGTGAGGGGTGAACTCAGGTCTGTGCTTGCCGCGAAGAATGTTAGCAGCCTTAACAGCGGTCTTACCGAGGGGCTTGCCTGCAGCGTCAATAACATACCATTTGCGTTCAATGGTTTCTGCTTTTGCCATAAATGTGGACATTTTTGAATCCTCCTATTGTTTGTTTGAGGGCGGTTAAGCCCTATCCTTTTTTCAAAGCCTTGCTATTATAACATAAAGAACAAACCTTGTCAACCCCTTTTTGAAAACTTTTTTGCGCCAAAATGATTTAGAAATCACAAAGCTCGCGAAATCTCTCGTTTTCTCGTTTTTTCTCTCGTTTTCTAAATTGCGGTTTATAAAAATTTTTTCAATATTTTTTTGCAAATTGCACAAAATTCGCCAAAATGCGTTTTTTTCTACCTTTTAACTTTAATATTAATAAATGCACGCGAGTGATGTGCAGCGTAATACACGCGCGTTGCGTGAGCGGATAAAAAAACAAGCAGATACCAATCATATCTGCTTGTGAACGCTTTTATATTCGTCGTAATAGCGGTAATAAGGGCAGGAGCGCTTGAGCCCGAGAAAATCCACCCTGTCGTCCTCGTCAAGCGAAAGTGAGCACGAGTAGGTTCCGTCGTATTCGTCCTCCGTGTAAAACTCACAGCTTTCGCAGTTTGCCTGCCTCTTGATACCATATTTAGAAAAGTCCATAAATTAATCCTCCGGAAGAAAAAAGCGAGTGTCTGCATGGGATTGTACCATAGCGGTAAATGTTTGAAAATTACCCGAAGACACCCGCGTTTTCGACCTAAAAGTCTGAAATTCTACAATTTTTCCTTAAGCAAAGATGAGAGTGAGAATAAGAGCTGCACCTGCAATAATGCTTCCCCAGATATAGAATTCCTTGTTATTGAATACCTTGGGCTCGGGAACGTCTGCGGTCTGCTCCTTTTCTATTGAATTAAAGGTGTTTGCGGCACCGCCAACCTCGTCAAAGGTCGTGCAGATCTCCTTCATGCTCGTGCGGATGGTATTTACCTCGCGGAGCATCTCCTCGGACGAAACCTCTCCGTCCTCAACGCTGAGCGCACATTCGAGAAGGATCGCGCGATCCTCCTTTTCCTCGGAGGTAACGGTGATCTCACCGGAGATAAGCTGAGCCTTGGGGCTGTCCTCAGCAACCTCGTTCAGATCGTGGTCGGCAACGAAGCACTTTACCTCGGTCTTCATTCCGCGGCTTTCTGCTTCCTCGCATACGTTTTTGAGCGCATCGTAGAGCGCATTCTTTGATTCTGTGATGTTCATTTTTTTATCCTTATCTATAAATTATTTTAACAGTGAGAAAAGAAGGAAAACTCCAAAGAGCACGATAGCTCCTATAATGCCTGCCTTCTTCATTTTTGCGAGAGATGCTTCAAGCTCTGCAACCATCTTCACGCCCTCTTCGTTGATCCTTTCATCCTCACGGCGTATAAGCTCTGAGACGTCATCAGACGAGGAGAGCTCGGAGAGAAATCTTGCGAGCTCGTTGTCAAAGCTGATGAGCTCAGCCTCAAGCTCGCCCGGATTTTTTGCCGTGCCGTTTTTGAGATCTGCGAGCAGGGAAATGGAGTACGAGGGATCCTCGTCGGTGTCCGCTCCCTTTAAGTATATTGTAGCCGATGCAACGATCGAGGTGTTATCACGGCCGTTGTACGTTTGCTTTTCGACGAGCTTGTCGTCAACGTAAGCTATCGATGCCTTGATGGAGAGAAGGTCTCCGTTCTTCGCATTTTTTATCGTGTCGAGCGCATCTGACATTTTCTTTTCAAAAAGCGCGCGAATATCGGAATGATTCATTTTTCCTCCGTGCTTTTTGCGTTAGTAAACGCTTTCGTTTTATAATATACGAAGTTCGAGTCTGTCGGCTTGCCAGCAAGCTCGAACGACTATATTTCAAGGAATGTGCGAAAATCTTTGATTTTCGGGAGTGATGCTGTTTGCATCACAGTAAATTTTGATAAAAACAAAATTTACGTCACACAGATTATAATATACGAAGTTCGAGTCTGTCGGCTTGCCAGCAAGCTCGAACGAGTATATTTCAAGGAATGTGCGAAAACCCTCAGTTTTCGGGTGGTGCCGAAAGGCAACACGGTTAATTTCACTCATTGTGAAATTAACATCACATAGATTATATTATCTTTTCGTCAACGCTGAGCTCCGAGCCAACCTTTTTGATGCCGTAATGAGTCTCAAGAGCCATTTTGAAGATCTTATCACCGTCAACTCCAACGCAGTTGTCGATGGAGTCAAGAAATTCCTTTGCGGCGTAATGGAAATCGGACGAGGTTGCGAAAATTCCTCTTGATCCATGCCTTGCGCATACCGCACCGTAAAATCCGCGCACGGTGGTTTCGTTAGTTGTCTCAAGTCGGTTTTTCGTCTGGACCATTATCGTTTCGCGGAATCCGAGCGAGTCGACGGTTTCCAATATTCCGTCGATTCCTCCGTCCAGAGAGCCGCCCGTGGTCGTGTTTGAGGTAACCGTCTTTCCGTGCATAGAAACGTATTTTCCAAGCAGAGTCATAAAGTAGGTTTCAAAAAATTCGCCGCCCTTACGGTGCAGGCGTGTTAAAAATACGCCCCTCAGATTGAGAAGATTGTTGATATCGTCTATTCTTGCCGTCACCTTCTTTGAAAGCGCGTAGTATCTACCGTCCTCGGTAAGAGTACCGTTGTTTGTCATTCTGCGAAGAGCATCTGATATGGAAGATGCAAGGATGCTGTCGTCCTTTTCGGTAACCGTTTTGTCGGTACCGAATACCCGTGTTAAGCTTTGACGTATTTCGGTCTTGGTGTGAGGCTTGAGTGAAAGAAGCTTAAGTATCTCGCTTTCGCATCTTTCGTTCCTTATAACTACGGGCTTTTGCTCGGTGGCAACGTAAAGCCCGTCGGCGTTTTTCTCTATGATGCCCTTGCTTCGCATCTCGTTGATAGCTGCACCTACAAGGCTTCTTTCAACGTTGACGCGACCTGCGGTGCTTCTGTCTGCCATAACCTCGCGCGGTAGTGCGAGCGAGTCGATGTAAGTCTTTATAAGATCTCTTCTTGCAAGAGGTCTCTTTGATAAAATGTCGATGATCTTAACGTAAATTCTTTTGTTAGATTTCATAATTAGTCACCGTTTTGCAAACTTTTGTTTGCTTTAAGCTTGCTTATGAGCTCGTATGTGAATAAAACCGATACGGAAGCTCCGCATAAATAAACGAATGCGTTGCCTATTATTGAGTAAAGAGTTCTGTGGCTTGCGTTTGTGACCTTGGCGCAAAGATATCCCTCGGTAAGAGGCTCAAGCTCACCCGTAACTTCACCCGTGTTCGTGATGAACGAGGAAAGTCCCGTGTTTGCCGAGCGCGCTATATAGCGTCCGAATTCAACCGCTCTCATACGAGCGTGATCGTTGTGGATATATATGGCGGAGGAATCCGAGAACCAGGAGTCGTTCGTTGATAAAAGAATTATCTCCGCACCCTCCCGAACGGTATCCCGTGTGAGATCTTCATAGATAGAATCGAAGCATATAAGAGCACCTGCGTCAGTGCCCTCAAGAGTGAAGACGGTTCCCTCAGTGCCGTGCGTTACGTCATCGGAAAGCATCGAGATCTCGGACATAAAGGGAAGAAGCTTTTCTATGGTATTTCGCATAGGAACGTATTCGCCGAAAGGCACGAGATGACGCTTGTAATATTTTTCCTCGCTCATTTTTCCGTCGGGACCGAAGGCAAGGAGCGCGTTATAGTCGTTCTCCTCTTCAGTGCTCATAGCACCGACGACGATCGTGATATCAAGAACGTCCGCGAGATTTGACAGGCGGTAGCCGTAGTAATCGTTTTCGTATATGGCGAAGGGGAGTGCGGTCTCCGCAAAGAGCACGATCTGTGCTCCGTCCTCGGCTGCCATTTCGGTGAGCTTTACGTGTCTGTCGAGTATTGATTTCGGAGTTTCCATCCATTTGTCCGCGGAGCTGTAATTTCCTTGAATAACGCCTACGGTAACCGAGTCGTTATCCCTTACCGCGCCCTTGTGAACGAAATAAAGCACGGTGCCGAGCGCGAGGTTTACAGTGAATACGGAGAGTGCCGCGACGGCGTATTTTCTGCCGTTTTCAAGACGCTGTGCCTTGGCTATGGCAAGTCCGAGCAGGAAATTGACCGACACTATGACGGCGGTTATAAAATAAGAGCCGAAAAGCGATGCCGCCTGAATGGGAATTACCGCATTTACCGGGGCAAGAGATATTCTCCCCCAGGGTACTCCCCACCATCCGAGCGTTTCTGTGAATTCGTAGAAGCTGTACAGTGCCGCAAACGAGATCGCGCTCAGAGCGGGATA
The DNA here is from genome assembly GCA_045129715.1 of Eubacteriales bacterium. GTDB lineage: Bacteria > Bacillota > Clostridia > Oscillospirales > CAG-272 > UBA1740. The sequence goes on from JBGVKA010000181.1 coordinate 5,023, forward strand.
TTTCTTGACGAGTCTTCCGCGGGCAACGAAGGCGTAGATAATGAAAACGAAGCCGCCGAAAAGAGCCTTAAGAAACGAGAGTCCGAAGCAAGCCAATATAATGACGATCACCGAATAAAAATTATTGATACCGGTAAAATCGAGAGGGTAGAGGAAAAAGAAAAAGTGGAAGCATACCGCACCGAAGCACTCGAAGTAAAAAAGTCCGTAAAGGTACGCGTGCCTCAATTTCAGATCTTCTCTTTCCGTCAAAAGCTTGAGAGCGAAAAACAGAGGGATCATCGATACCCAGATCAGAAATCCGAGCTGTCTTGCAAAAGCAACCGAGAGTCCCGTGGCTACGCCGCTTACGGCGAGCAGAATTAGAAGTTTAGCTTTATCTTTCATTTTGAGATCTGCCTTAAAACATATTCATCCAATATAATTATACTTGACGCGGTGAAAAAAGTCAATAACGTTAACGGTTTGTTTTCGTTTTGTTATAATATTTTACACTATTTCTCTGCCTTTTTGAACGAAAAACGACCTTTTTTCGACCGATGTGGGATTAGCTATTGACATTTTTCCCAAAATAGTGCAAAATATATAGGACACGAACGCAAGGCGTTCATAAGAATTAAAGGGAGGTAGCACGATGCCGAATAAGTATTTTGCCGAGCCGAGACCGTTTCTTCGCGCGGACAGATCGGTTGCGGTAAGGATCATCAACCGTTTCGTCAGCTCTAATCTTTGCGTATTCGTTCTTGCAGCACTTGCGGCACTTGCGTTCACCTTCTCAAGAGAATTTGAGTTTTACGTATTCGTCATACTGTACGGGCTCTACGTGGGGCTCTTTGCTGACGATCTGTCACCCCTTATGCCGTTGTTTATCTTCTGCTACGTTACACCGTCAAAGAACAACAACCCCGGTCTCACCAACGATAGCGTGTTCTACGGAAAAAGCGGAGTTTTCCTCTTGGCGTTCGTCTTGACCGTAGTATTTCTGATCTTCGTGAGAATTGCTAACGACAGAAATATGGGCTTCAAAAAGCTCTTTTTCAAAAAACGCTTTATGACCTTCGGAATGCTTCTTCTCGGTG
>JBGVKA010000182.1:0-2986 GCA_045129715.1 Eubacteriales bacterium
GTAGAGATGATAGCACCTCAGTGCGTGATCGAGGGCGGAAGCATCGAGTTTGCCTCGGTGTCCACTATCACTTGGGAAAAATATCAGCACACTATCGGTGATACCGCAACCCTTAAGTTCAGAAAGAATGCGAGTGGAAATTACACGGCTCTCACCCTTGCGAGTGCAGATATGCCTCACTCTCTTAAGTTTGCCGATGCAGACGACTCAAGCGTTACCGATCTCAGATTCTTGAAGAACTCCAAGACCGGCGCGTCTCTTTACAGCGTAAGCAAGCTTGATCTCGTTACCGATTACGGAACGGTACCCGAGGAATACGGAGCAATGCCTTGGGTAATATTCAAGGCAGATAAGACCTTCGTCAGTGCTACCGCTCTCTTCACAACCGATGCGGCAAAGGCGGCAGTCAGTGCTGGAGACGGCTCGGTGATCCTTCTTCGCCGTGATTACGATCTCAGCTCGGACGCTCACGGAAACAAGTATCTCAGCGGCATAAACGGAACGATCACCGTCGATCTCGGCGGATACACGCTTTCCATTGGAAACAAGGGAACGAACGGCCGCGATGGCTTCATCAGATGTGAGGTTACCAACGCAGGCTACGTGACCAATATCAACGTAAAGAACGGAACGATACTTGCGGGAGATAACCCCATCGTAAGATTTGCGGCGGTAAAGAGCAGGATTCCTTCGGGCTACGCTGACGTTGCGGCAACTAACCCGCACACCTTCAACGTTACCCTTGACGGCATCACGATCTCACACGATCCTAATGCTAAGTCGTACGAATATCTTATCCTTTACACCTATTCGGATATCACCGATATAACTCCCGGCTCCAATAACCTTATAGTCAAGAACTGCGATATCGACCTTAACGGCTTTACCGAAGACGGAGCAAAGCTCTTTGCATCGCACAATAGGATCCCCGCGTACGTAACGGTCGTTGGCGGAACCGTATCCTACGGAAAGAGCACCTCTTTCACCTGGCAGGCACTCAACGTGAATAACGATTCAAGCCTTACCTTAGCTAAGAACGAAAACGGTGAATATCCCATACTCGTTCTTGAAAAGGGCAAGAGTGCTCCCACCGCCTCCTTCAATACTCAAAGCGGAGAATACAGATACTATAAGGTCTCCGAGACCTCAAGCGAGGTAACCTACAAGCTTATGCCGACTGACGTCAAGACCACGGCTGTCAAGTCGAGCGTAGTGTTCTATTCCGATTTCGTTTACAACGTATACGTTCTCAAAACGAATAATACGAAGACCGTAACCGTTGGCGGTGTGACCTATAACGTCGAAGATCTCGGCACCGAAGAGCTTGACGGTAATATCTATTACGTTCTTAAATACGAGGTTGCGGCAGCAGATGCAGCCGAGGATATTGCACTTACGGTCATGCTTGAGTACGGTGATGAAAGGTATTACGGCAGCTGGACTCTTAATATCGTCGGTTATGCCGAAAAGGTTCTTTCTTTAGATCACGGTGAAATTACCGACACTCTTATGCTTGATATGGTAAGCTACGTTCTTACCGCCTATAAGTACTTTGAAGGCGTAGGACTCGTGAGCGCGGATGAGCTTTGGAGAGCAGAGCAGAGAATAGGCGCGATCTTAGGAGAGGGATACGACACCTCGGTCACCGTCGACGGCGTGGCTGAGAACGATAGCGAAAACGGCGGCCTTATCGATGCCGCGCTTCAGCTCGGAGCAGAGATAGCCTTCGTATTTACTCCCAACGATCCTCTGAATGCAGATAAGTACGTATTCACTCAGAACGGAAGCGTTCTTCCCTCAAAGATTGTAAGTGACGGTAAGAGCACCGCGATCGTCGTTAAGACCTACGCCTTCCGCGTAAGAGACGGTATAAGCTACAGAGCCGAGCTCGATAACGGAACCGTGTACGAGGGTGAATACAATCTTAAGGCTTACTACGATCACCTCAACGACGTCGGCAATACTGCCGCGGTGAGCCTCGTAGAAGCTCTTTGGAAATATTCTGTCAGCGCAAAGGCTTACCGTGACGAAGCGGTAAGCAATTCTCGATAAGATAAGCAACACGAATATAAAGGAGTAAACGAATGAAAAAATACGAAAACCCCTTCATTGAGATCGTTAAGATCAGCGAGAATGATATAATCACCACCTCTCCGGGAACCACGGGCCCTACCGTAGACGAGGAAAACGGTAGCTGGGGTCTTGGTGTAAATCCTTGATCTTGCGCGCTAAAAGGCATTTGATCCGCCGAGCTATGCCTCGGCGGATGAATAAAATAATTTTCAGGAGCTTACAATGAAAAAGAAATGGACTAAAAAGCAGATATGGGATTGGTATAACGCGCACCCCTGGATCCGCGGATGTAATTTTATAGGAAGCGATTGCGCGAACAGACTCGACCAGTGGCAGAGCTACGGCAGAGAAGAGAGAATGAAGGTTGCGGACAAGGAGCTTGCTCTCGCCGAGAGCATCGGCTTCAACACGATAAGAATTATTGCCGATTTTGACGTATGGCTTCAGGAAAAGGAAAGCTATATGAGCGTGCTTGAGGAATATCTCACGCTTGCCGCATCGCATAACATTTCGGTCTGCTACGTTCTTGCAACCGAGGTGCTTTTGCCAAGAGGTATAGACGAGCCCTTCAAGCCCAAGCCCTTAGGCGAGCAGGTGTACGCTATAGGCTACCATCAGGGAAGATTTCCTATCCCACCCGAGGAAGAGGTAAAGAAGCCTTATCACTATCTCTCAAGGGATGGATTGCGTGAAAAATTCATCGAAATGTTAACCGAAATTGTCACAAAGTATAAGGATGACGATAGAATTCTCTTCTGGGACGTATATAACGAGCCGGGAATCGCGCTCGGCAGAGAGGCTATCCCCGTGCTTGAGAAGGTGTTTGAAACCGTCAGAGCCTGCGATCCCAAGCAGCCCGTTACCGCAGATATATGGCGCGGAGTAACCAACGGCGGTATCAAGTTTGCCGAGG
>JBGVKA010000183.1:0-9415 GCA_045129715.1 Eubacteriales bacterium
TAAAAAACTGAGAGAGAATGACTCCGGAGTTTCCGCGCGCTCCAAGAAGCATACCGTGTGACAAGGGGAGCACTATTTCCGAAAGGTCATTCGTTTCAAGTCCCTCGATTGCCCGAAGTCCGCTTTCGACGGTCGATAGCATATTGTCTCCCGTGTCTCCGTCGGGAACGGGAAAGACGTTGAGCTTGTTTATCTCTTCGGCTCTCCTTTTGAGCTCGTCTCTTCCGCACCGAAGCATTTCTTTAAGCAGAGCACCGTCAAGGCTTTTTACCCGGCCGTGCTTTTTCGTTTGGTTTTCGTTCGCGATCTTCAATTTTTTATCTCCGTTTCTTTTCTACCTCATATCTCCGACGAAAAACAGTGCGAGCGTTCCGGGGCCTGCGTGAGCACCTATGACCGCCCCGATATCGAATATCCTCTCGGCACCTCTGCCGTACCTTTTAAAAAGAGTATCGGATAGAAGCTCTGCATCTCTCTTGCAGTCCGCGTGGGATATGAATATGCTTTCCTTGTGTCGGTCTCCACCGAGCTTTATAAAGGAGTCTGCAAGTGCCTCGATAGCCGCCCTTCTGCCTCTCGCCCTATCCGTCGGCTTCAGAAATCCTCCGTTATCCACATGGAAAAGAGGCTTAATACCAAGTGCGTTTCCGAAGAATGCCGATGCGGCAGATATCCTTCCTCCTCGCCTAAGATAGCTGAGATCGTCGACTGTAAAGCTGTGGCATATCATCGGTGCAAGTGAGCGCGCGTATTCATACGCCTCGGAGAGCTGCGCGCCCTCGCTCTTCCTTTTTGCCGTAAGATAGACGAGAAGACCGAGCCCTGCTGATGCGCATTTTGAGTCGAGAGTCAGAAAATCGCGCTCCGGAAATTCCTTCTTTATTCTCACGGCGGCGGCATTTGCCGAGGAATAGGTGGAGCTTATCCCCGAGGAAAGTCCGACGTAAAGAGCATCGTATCCGCGCTCGGCAATACTGCGGAATCTATCAAGAAAAGCGTTGTAATTTACTGCAGAGGTCTTTGCGGTCTCACCCCTTCTCAATCTTTTGTAAAAGCTTTCGGGTGAGAAGGCGTAATCCTCCCTTTCCTCGTCCTGTATCCTGACGCTGAGGGGCAGGGAAATGATGCCCGACCTTCTGAGCTCCGCCTCGGAAAGATCCGATCCCGAATCCGTGACTATAACGTAATTTTTCATAAAACACCTTCCTATAAAAAACGTCAATGCCCGGGTGACTGTATGTAATAAGATAGCCTCCGAGCTTTACGGTAACAAAAATAAGCAAGCCGTACCCCGCGGGGCTCGACTTGCTTAAATTATTGCCGTTTTTATTCGTTTTTATTTCCGAAAAATGTTTTTTGTCAGTTATCGGAGGGAACTCCGGAAAGACTCATCTTGGTCATATTGGAGCATATTGCCTCAAGCGTTTCGTAGAAGACCTTGCGGTTTTCATCGGAAACACCGCCGCTTGCAAATTCAACCGCGGCTCTTGCCTTTTGGCTGATGCTCTCGGCAACGAGATATCCCTTTTCGGTGAGCATAATGGGAGAGCGGTATTTTTTACCCTCGATCTGCTGCTTTTCAACGAGTCCCTTCTCGGTGAGTGCCGCGATCGCACGCGAAACGTCTGCCTTGTCCTTAGCGCATACCTCCGCTATTTTTGATGCGGATATTCCTCCTCTATGCTTCGCAAGAGTGAGAATATATATTGCGTACGGGCCCTTGATCCCAAGAGCTGAAAGCTCGTCGGATTCTATTTTGTGTAAAAGTCTTGAGAGCTCCGAGATCAAATAAGAAAACTTTTCAAATCTTTCTACCATTTTTACCACCGTATGAAAAAATTACACGATTGATTATATCATTATTTTTTATTCGTGTCAATACGAAAATAAAACAAACGTTGAATTTAACAATAATTTAATAAATTGGATGGTAAATAAAAGACGATGTGCAACAAAATGTAAATAAAAGTAGATAAAATCTATAGTTTTACTTCTTTGGAAATAAATTTGCGTTGAATTTGTAGGAGCTATACGGTATAATTTTTTCGTGCTTTGCGGTGCGCCCTCGCCTGAAGGGTTACGGATCGCGGGCAACTTTTTGAAGAAAGGAGAATATATGACGTTAAAAAAGAAAATAGGATCCTCGCTCCTTATATCGCTGTTGCTATTAGCTACGGTTCTCGGTGTATCCGTAAGTGCTAAGGAGATAGACAGAACGGATCTTAAATATTTCGTGTCCGTCAAGGATAAGACGGTCGAGAATTATCACGGAGTCGAGCTTTATCTCGGTAGCAACAAGGTGAAGGAAAACGCGTACCTTATACAAGATACGACCTACGTTCCCCTAAGGACCGTGTCAACTCTTGCAGGGGCAGGCGTTGCCTTTGACGACAAATCGCGAACCGCGTACGTTACGATGCAGGGCTTTTCAATGACGGTCTCCGAGGGCGCGTACATAATTATGGTAAACGAAAGACCTATAATGTCTCACGCACCCGCGGTTATACTTTCGGACAACAGAATGTACGTACCCGTGCGCAGTATTGCAAAGGCACTGACACTTGCAGTCAAATGGGATCCCTCGCGCAGAGTAACCCTTTCGGGAACGCCGACACCCATCGTACACGCGGATAAATACTACAACGCGGACGATCTCTATTGGCTCAGCAGAATAATCAGTGCCGAGAGTCGCGGTGAGGAGCTTCTCGGACAGGTTGCGGTAGGAAACGTAGTTCTCAACAGAATGAGACACAAGGATTATCCAAATACTATCTGGGGCGTGATCTTCGATAAAAAATACGGTGTTCAGTTCAGCCCCGTATCGAACGGCAGTATATACGATGCACCGTCCTACAATTCGATCCTTGCGGCAAAGATATGCCTTGAGGGTGTGAGCGTTTCGGAGAAAATACTTTTCTTTATGGAGCCGAACAAATCCACGTCAAGCTGGATATACGAAAACAGACCGTATGCCTTCAGCATCGGAAATCACTATTTCTTCTATTGACGGATCTCTCTCAGAGGTGCCCGTTACCTTGCAAAGCGGATATATCCGAGCGTATCCCGGAGGTGCTCCTTATCCTTCAAAACGGATATATCCGAGCTTGCCTCATAGGTGTCCATTGCTCTGCGAAGCGGATATATCTGCGCACTTTAAAGGATTATTTTCGGGTACGGTAAAAAAAGTATTAATTCGGATGAAATAGTACTTGAAAAAAATATATCGTTGCTGTATAATATAGTAGTGAGGGCAAGAAATGCCGTTTTCGCTTTCTTGCGTATCAACTAAAAATCCAAGAGGTACGATATATGAAATACAGACTTAACGTTGCCGGACTTGAGCGCGATCTTCCTCTTTGTCCGATTGGCGAAAATCTCTATATAGGAGCGTTCATTCTTTTTGGTGACGTAGAGCTCACCGAAAAATGCGCAAAGGCACTTTATGAAAAGGCACCCGAGCACGACGTTATGATCACCGCAGAATCAAAGGGCATTCCGCTCGTTCACGCTATGTGCGCGGCTTCGGGTAAGAACCGCTACGTTCTCGCTCGTAAATCGGTAAAGCTTTATATGAAGGACGTTGTTGCGTGCGAAACGCAGTCCATAACCACTGCCGCAAAGCAGACTCTTTATATCGACGGTGAGGACGCCGCTTATATGAAGGGCAAGCGCGTGCTTATCGTTGACGACGTTATCAGCACCGGCGGCTCTCTTGAATCTCTTGAAAATCTCGTTCGTCTTGCAGGCGGTGAGATCGTTGGTAAGATGACTATTCTTGCCGAGGGTGAGGCAGCAAGCAGAGACGATATAATCTTCCTCGAAAAGCTTCCTCTCTTCGACGGAAACGGAAATCCTATCTAAATTAAATCTGCGGATAAAGACGGTATTAAATTACTTAATAAAGCTAAGCTGAGGGGCGATCTTATTGAGCGCCCCTTTTTATGATATAACGCTCGCTCGATCTGTAACTCGAAATGAAGGATAAATGAAATTTATCGACGATTAAAGCATCGTTATATCTACGTATAACGTGCTCTAAGCAATAGTCGATATATCTTCAAGTATCGATAATTTATAAAACGTATTGACAAAATATTACTTATATTGTACAATCTAAGTAACACCAAAAAGGAGAAGAAGCCAATGAACCTAATACACGACGTTGTGGAGATCGTCCTTCCATATATCATTTCCATTCTTGAGATAATGGGAATCTTTGTCGTTACTTGGTCTGTAATAAAGGAATTTTGGGAGTATATTCAGAATACCTTTATGCACAAGAAGCTGGATATTCAGTTCAATCTTGCCGTTGGACTCGCCACGGGACTTGAATTTAAAATGGCAGCCGAGATATTGAAAACCGTTATCGTGCAGAGTCTCGAGGAGCTTATAGTTCTCGGTGCGGTCATTCTTATAAGAGCCTTACTCAGCGTACTCATCCATTTCGAGATAAAGGAGCCTTACGTGAAGTTTAACGATGATGCCTCCTCCGAAAATCGAAATGCTCAAGAATCAAACAAATGCGAAAAGTAAAAGCTAAGCTGCTTGTTGATGTAAAACGTTTTTTTGAAACTGCGAGACTTTCAAAAAAGTGTATTTAAACACAAAAAGTAAATAATAGTTAGAAAAAAACAGGCTATCTTATTATGATACCATTCTAAAAGAAGCATAAGCTCTTTTTGAGATATCATCTAAGATAGCCTGTTGCGTTATGCAAAAGCGTTAGGCTTTCGTTCGCGCCTAAAGACTGCTAATAGGTTTTGCCGTTTGGTTTTATTGCTCGTTGAGAGACTTTAAATAAGCCTCGTATCTGTCGCAGATACCGTCAACGTCGTCACCGAATTCAACCATCTCGCCACGGTCGAGCCAGAGGATCTTGTTGCAGATATCTCTTACCTGAGGGATCGAGTGGGAGACAAGTATGGTAGTTGCACCGCCGTTGATGATCGAGCGCATCTTAGCCTCGCTCTTTTCCCTGAAGGCTCCGTCTCCAACCGCAAGCACCTCGTCAAGAATAAGTATATCGGGGTTAACGAGAGAGGCGATAGAGAAGGCAAGGCGTGATTTCATACCCGACGAAAGATGCTTGAAGGCTCTGTCATGGTGCTTTTCAAGTCCTGCAAAGCTTATGATGCTTTCGTAGGTCTCGTTCATAAATTTTTTGGTATATCCGAGCATTGCTCCGCGAAGATAGGTGTTTTCTCTTACGGTAAGATCGTCGTCAAAGCCTGAGGCAAGCTCAAGAAGAGCGGCAATCTTTCCCTCCGTCTTGACCGTACCCTCTGTGGGCACCATAATTCCTGCTATAGCCTTGAGAAGCGTGGATTTTCCCGCTCCGTTGGTGCCGATAATACCGAGCATATCACCGTGGTTTATAGAAAAGGTGATATTTCTGTCCGCCCAAAACTCGCGCACTCGGTAGTTTCGGGTGATTTTTCTGATTAAAAATTCCTTGAGTCCGATCTCCTTGAAATCCCCCGCAAAATAGCGGATAGATACGTTTTCAAGCGAAATGATCGGCTCGGCATTCGTGTTTTCTTTTTTCATTTATGATCCGTTCCGTATCAGACGTAGTATAAGAATTTGTGGTTAAGCTTCTTGTAGAAGAGTATGCCGACCGTAAAGGCAAGCGCGGCGTATCCTATTGCCAAAAGATTGTACTGCAACGAGGGAATAGCGTTATCGATAACGATAATTCTGAAATACTTTATATAGACGTATACGGGGTTGCAGAGGAAGAGTCTTTGCAAAACGGGAGAAAGACCGTCCACCGTGTAGAATATTGCCGATGCGTACATAAGAAGCGTGGTGAATAAGCTCCAAAGATACTGCATATCGCGGAAGAGAACGAAGAGCGCGGAAAGAACGAGTCCGACACCTACGTTGAAGACGAAAAGACATACGATCGGAATGATGAGCAGAAGAAACGCGAAGGTAAACGTGATACCGTCGATAATGCAGAATATAAGAAAGATCGCGAAGGTCAGCGAGAAGTTTATAAACGACGAGATGTTGCGCGAGAAGAGAAATAAGGATTTCGGAACGTTGATCTTGGTGAAAATATCAGCGTTTGCGAGGAGTGAGCCCATACCTCCGCCGGTCGCATCCGAGAAATAGCTGAAGATGATATTTCCGCAGAAAAGATAAATTATGTAATGCTCTACCGATGCGCCGAAAAAGTTAGTGAAAACGATCGCCATAACGAGGAGCGTCATAAGAGGGGAGAGAATGCTCCACAGCATACCGAGATACGTTCTTTTGTATTTTTTCTTAAAATCGCGTTTGACGAGCTCGGAAAACAGAAATCCGTATTCCCGACATTTAGTCGTCAACGCATGAAGCTTTTCTTTTGCCATTTTTGTCTCCGTTTGTGAGTGGGTGCCCGTGAAAGATGGGGCGAGTGTGCCATGAGAGGCTCTTTGTGGCGGTGCGATACCGTCGTCGGCGAGGTGCTTTCATTCGCCTTCGCTAAGCGAGGGAGCCTGCAGTGTTATCCTAAAATATTTTAGCATAAGCACTGATAAAAGTCAATCGTATTATGGCGTGTAGGTGCGATTTAATTATTCTTAATAATACGGTGATGAGTGCCTTATATATGCTTTTTGAGGAACGCTCTTATCCTCGATCCCTTTTTGAAGAAGATAAGGCCGAGAGTATAAACGAGCTTGTTCATAATTATGCGGTCTATCAGCTTGACGTGCGGTGTGGGAAGCCTTCTTCCCTCGGGGCTTACCTTTATCCGTTTGCCCTGCTTTTTCATAAAACGAACCGAGCGTTTCATATATTTGTTAGCCTCGCAAAGGCAGATGTGCTCCTCAGCGTCGGAATTCCAAAGCACGATAAGAGCCCGTTCTATTTCGAGAATATTCACGGGCAAGACCTTGTTCTTTGAATATGCACTGTTATCGTGAAACGTCGACTTTTTCAGCGAGTCAACGTGATAGCTCTCTTTGATATAGTCGTATAAATGTGAATATTTGTTTGCTTTTGCGTGCGAATAATGAGTTCTTGACATCAAACTCGCCCATTTTTTGACGGAGATCTCCATCTCGGCGCGCCTTTCGGTGTCAGGGAGATTTTCAAGCATCAGATCGAGCGTTTTGCTCATATACTTGATATGTGATACAAGACGCTCTTCGTTGACTATATTGACCGTTTGGCTTGAATGAATACGGTAGAAATAGTATCCCGTGTGAAGATTCGCGATTTTTTTACTGTTTTTAAAGGCGAAGAAGCATATAAGCGCATCCTCGGAATAGTTATACCTCTCCTCGTCCTCTGCAATAGGCTTTACGCTTGGCAGAATTCCTTTGAGCGTTGCCGCCTTGAAAAGCTTGTTCCAGAGCACGAAATAGGAGTGCTCTCTGCCCTCATTCTTTAAAAACGCAGGTAAGACCTCGTCTCCCTCGTATGTAAAATCGCTCGATATCGAGGAGTCACCGAAGCAGGCGTATCTCGTGCGCTCGGTATGAAATGCCCAATCGTTGAAGCAGACGTCAAGCCCGTTTTCCAAAGCGCTGAGAAGCATGGGAAGATGGTAGTTAAAGCTTACCGTGTCGTCACTGTCCACGAAAGCAACGTAATCACCGAGAGCCTCCTCAATGCCGAGGAGTCTTGCGCGGAAAATTCCGCGGTTTTCGGTTTTGATAACGCGTGCACCGTGCTCGTTTATTAAGTCCGAATAATCCTCGCTTGAGCCGTCGTCTATAACGAGAATTTCGTAATCTTCTTTTTTTAGAGTGCTTCTTCTGATTGACGATAAGCACTCGCTGAAATACGCTTTCGGCGTATTGTATAGGCAAACGATCAAAGAAAGCTTCATAGCTCGCTCCTTAAATGCGGGATATATATTTTTATATCATATTTTAAGGAAAAAGTCAAGAAAGAACGGTTTAAACTTTCAACTCACGGCACGGATAAAGCTGTCAAATATGCGAAAAAAGAAAAAGCCGAGGTAATTAAATACCTCGGCGCAAGAGAATAATTCTCTGCGTTGCGGGTCGGTCTGTGCCGACTAAACGATCACTAACGATCGCGTTCGCTTCCTTGTTGATCATTGTATCAGATTTTTTTAAAAAAGTCAATAGCCTTTGCAAAAACGGCAGGTGAAGCTCATTTCTCACGTCATATATTTTCTGAGCTTATCGATCGCGCCCTTTTCTATCCTTGAAACCTGCGCCTGCGATATACCTATCTCGTCGGCTATCTCCATTTGCGTTTTACCGTTGTAATACCGTCTTGAAATAATATTCTTTTCTCTTTGGTTTAGCTTCTTTAAGGCTTCCTTCAGTGCGAGATTTTCTATCAAAATTTCGTCGGATTGAGTATCGTCTGCAAGCTGATCTATAACGAACATAGCATCCTCACCGTCGCCGTAGACCGAGTCGTAGAGGGATAGGGGCTCAACTATAGCCTCCATAGCCTCGTCGACCGCCTTTTCGTTTTCTCCGAGAATGGTTGCGATTTCCGATACCGTAGGCTCTCTCAGCTCGCGCCTCATAATGTCCTCCTTGACCTGCAGTGCCTTGTAAGCAAGATCGCGTATGCTTCTCGATACGCGAACCGAATTGTTGTCGCGCTGGAAACGCCTTATTTCGCCAATGATCATCGGAACCGCATAGGTGGAAAACTTGACCTCAAATGCGGGATTAAAATTGTCGATAGCCTTCATAAGTCCAATACATCCTACCTGAAAAAGATCGTCTGCGGTGTCGTTTTTTGGATTAAACCGTCGTATAACGCTCAAAACGAGCTTTAAATTGCCGAGAGTGAGCCTCTCTCTCGCCTTGGCATCTCCCATTCTCGTCTTTTCAAGAAGCTCGCGTTTTTCGTCCTCCGTAAGAGTGGTAAGCTTTGAAGTATCGACTCCGCATATCTCAACCTTGCTCATATAATTCTCCGTGTTATCATTATTTTCTGCAACGTGGCAGATTGGGATATCCCTCAAATGATAAGAGAATTATGACCAAAAAACGCCTTCTTTACGCATTTTTCGATAAACCAAAATTTGCCGTACAAAAAGGGCTTAGCCGATTTTCTCGGCTAAGCCCCGATTTTGTTTAATGAATGATGAATAATGAATAATTAATGATGAATAATTATGGTTGCTTTTTTTGGAAAAAGGCTTCTTTTTTATTCATTATTGGTTTTCATTGATTCGATCCATTATTTTTCCGCTTTCAATTTTAAGCTTGAAAATTACGCTTTTGCGCTAATTTCCCAAGAGCCGTCTGTCTCCTCGTACCAAGGAGTCTCGGTTCCGGGTGAGGTAGTAAGAATGTACTCCTTGCGAGCTCGCCTTTTGCAAGGCGGTGCTTCGCACTTTGTTTTGCAAGAGCAAAACGCTCGCGGAGCAATCTTCGCCGCCTCGCTGACAAGCAAGCTTGTCGACTCGGCTTTGCTTGATTATCGTTAG
>JBGVKA010000184.1:0-2809 GCA_045129715.1 Eubacteriales bacterium
TTGCAGCTCGCTCACACGGATACCCGTACCGCAAATCGTCTGAATAATCAGATTGAGCCGTTCGTTGTGCTTAGCATTTGCAGCCTCAAGCAATCGAATATACTCCGCACGGGTAAGCTCTTTTTCTTCAGAACAGTAAACTTCCCTTTGCATTTTGAACTGCTTAACGCACAGATCGTGCCATCCGCAGAAGCGGAGAAAGCAGTTCATTGCTGCTATCATAGAATTGGCACTCGCCACAGCATAGGTCTCTCCAAGCTTACTCTTATATTCGAGAACGGTTTGCTTGCTGATTTCCGCATCACGAATAAACGACGCAAAGAATCTTACGTCCCGCATATATTTTTCAATCGTTGCCGCGCTCCTTTCCTCGTTTCTCAAATGGAATTCAAATTCCTGCATTTGTTTCGGTTCTAAAATCCTTTTCATAAAACACTCTCCTTGCGTTAGGTTATGGTATTATTATTTTACCAAATCTTTGCGAATAATCCCTAAACCGCAGATACAGACAGAGTTTTATACCACAAGATAATATTTTATAATAGAATGAGGATAATTGAAATAAACGATGTGGCAAGTGCATTGAACGATGTGTCAAGTAGGCAAAAAAATAACGGGATACACCTAAAAAAGATGTATCCCGCCGCTTTGTTTAAGCAGTCTTTTTTGCAATTAGCTCGTTAACGGTACGAATTATATGCAGAATATCCTCAACCTCATCGGGTGAGTAACCCATCAGCAGCTCTTCGATTTTCTTACGAGCCAAAATGCGTTTTTCTTCGCAAGCAGCTTCCAAAAGCTGAGCGCTTGAAAGCCCCAATACCTGCGATATTCTTGCCAATGTGTAGGCACTAAAGTTTCTTCGCCCGCACTCTATCTTACTGATGTAAGTTACGGACAGATCAGCTTTTTCCGCAAGCTCGGCTTGGCTCATATTCAGCCGTTTGCGCGCCTCACATATCTCTTTTCCGAGATTATGTAAAAATACTTTTTCGCTTATCATTTTTCCTCCTGTTACAAAGAGCAGCAGTCGATATTTCACGATTGCTGCTCTTTTCTTTTTACGGTTTATTCTTAATTACGTGGATCTCCACCTTAGCATTAAGTCCTTTTACGATTTTCCAAAACCTCGTCGTAGAATAAGCGGGCTTGAATAATCGGTCAATGGAGTACACGAGAAGATCAGTAAACTCTCCCCTTTCAACTCGCAACACCATATCGTCGAACGCTTCCCTTTTCTCAAGGCAAGAGCCTACCTCCTCAAACAGTACGTAATCCGTAATCCCGAGAGTCTCCTTACAATACGTAAGGAGTTTTCCTCTCATTTCGGTTAACCGCTCGGAATCGTTTACACTGTGTCTGTTGTAGATGGCACATTGTCTCGGTTCCTTTTCCTCGTCGAGGGCAGTAATGATTTCCACGCCGTATTCGGTAAGTTCCTTAATCAGCGATTCCCTACGGTCAGGATCATCACAAAGTCGTTCCAAAGTTCCGACAAGCAGTGCTTTGATTTCACCCTGCTTTGCTCTCTCAACGATATACTCGATAGGATTCTCCAACTGATCGTAATTTCCTAATCGCGCGTATGTTACTACCCTTTTTTCTTTGTCCATAATTTTTTATCTCCTTTTCTTTGGCTCTACTTATAAACAGACACGAAGATGCCTGTTTTCTGCAAAAAAATCAGATTTTTTCAACCCAATTCTTGCAATCACCTACGAAACCGAATTTTTCCTTGACCTCATCAGTCAACTCATCGGAGCGTCCCGTGGAGATAAACATATAGTGAAGCATCATCGTCCTCTCAAGGCACGTTGCTTTAATCGCACAAGTCGGGCAAGTCCGTTCTTTCTTTTCGTTCATCACAGCTTGCCGTCCTTTCTCGCTTTATCAAGGAGATCCTCGATCTTAGCGTGCTCGGCAGTCAGCTTGTGAGCAACCTCGGAGATTGCCTCACTGTATTCCACCTTGTAATACTCTTTATCTGACAATGTGCTTTGCACTCGGTAATAAAGATTGGGATCGTTGATTGACGTCCGCTTAACTACTTCGGGAATATTCCACGACTCTATCTGCTCGGCAATGTCCTCACGGTATTTCATACCAAGGCAGAGCGGGAGCAGATCTTTAAGCAGCGGCATTGACATGGAAAGCTCCATTTCCTGAAGATAAACGGTGTAATGATTGAAGCAATATTCGTTTTTGAAATATGCTGTAAAATACAGATCACTATACTGTTCTTCAACAAACAATTTGGACGATTGCCAGTCTGCAATACACCCATTCTCCCTCTCCTTTTGAATACTTTGACGGAGAACGATTTCCGCGTGCTTTTTATCGGAAAATAACCTGGTTTCGCCGTGATCTTCTCCGTCAATCATACAGTCCTCGACAACAGCGTAAACCTTCACGGTCGGTAATCCGTTGCCTACATACCGAGTCGGCATCAGCATTTCGGGTGCCATAATCACAAGGTCAAGCGGAAGTTCTTCGTTGCCAAACTTCATTTTACGAACGAGCTCGGCATCCTGATTGAGTATCGGAGGTTGGAAATTGCAATAGATATCGGGACCTTCGTTTTCTGTGTCTCGATCCTCACCTGTCCGTATCTCCGTAATTCTGCCAAGCAGACCAGCATAGTCGCTTTCGCTTGCAAATACTTCTTCACCGATGATAAACATCTTATCCTCATAGAAAAACATTTCACCATTTTTGTTGTAAATCATTTTTTCTCCTCCTTTTCTGCTTCTTCTTTTCGGCATATGCCTTTATCCATACAAATAGGAAAATCCTTTACCGACAACTCCTT
>JBGVKA010000185.1:0-4873 GCA_045129715.1 Eubacteriales bacterium
ATAGCTAATATAATCGCAAAGGCATCCGGAATGCAGTTATACAAGCTTAACGCAACCACGGCATCCTTGGCAGACGTTAAAGAGGTCATAAGCTCAAGTGACAATATGTTTTCCGCAAACGGAACGCTTCTTTATCTTGATGAGATACAGTATTTCAACAGAAAGCAACAGCAATCACTCCTTGAATTCATTGAAAACGGTAAGATAACGCTTATTGCTTCTACAACAGAAAATCCGTATTTTTACGTTTATAACGCGATACTTTCGCGTTCATCCGTCTTTGAATTTAAGTCGGTCAGCGGTGCCGATTGCGTTCCTACGCTTAAAAGAGCACTTGCAACGTTAAACGAAGAGTTCGGCACCGATAAAACTGCCGAGGATGACGTATTGCTCGGCATTGCCAACACCGCGGCGGGTGACGTCAGAATGAGTATTGGAATTCTTGAGAATGCTTTCTACGTTTCAAGCGATGAGATACTTGCGGAAACCGTAAAGCAGCTTATCCCCTCTGCTATCGGTCATTTTGACAGAAACGGCGACGTTCATTACGACCTGCTTTCGTGCTTACAGAAATCTATACGAGGCTCTGATCCCGATGCTGCAGTATTCTATCTCGCTAAGATATTGGCAATGGGAGATATAATATCGGTTTGCAGACGCCTTCAGGTTATCGCAAGCGAGGATATAGGCTGTGCATACCCTCTTGCCGCGGTGATAACGAGATCGTTGACAGAAAGCGCAAAGGAGCTTGGTCTTCCCGAGGCGGCAATTCCTCTTTCAAACGCGGTATGTATACTTGCAACCTCTCCTAAATCGAATTCCTCTTATCTTGCATATCACGCAGCCTGTGAGGATATGAACGCAGGTAAGGGCGTTGAGATACCCACTCATTTGCAAAGTCCTCTTTTTAAGGGGTATAAATATCCTCACGACTACGAAAATCATTACGTCGAGCAGGAATATCTGCCCAAGGACATTGCAAACAGAACGTATTACAAATTCGGAAGCAACAAGACCGAGCAGACGGCAAAGGCTTATCTCGATTTTATCAAGAAGGCTAAAAGATAATAATTCGCATCGGTTTTCGTTGTTTTTTCCGGGGTTTGATAGTGCTTTTGCAGTCCATTACATATTTTTTAGCGCAAAACGTAACAAAACTTGACAAAATGTATTTTTTTTGATATAATACTATGGGCTTAAACCGCGCCCACATTTTAGATGCTCATATTTTGATAATTTCTCATTTGGAGAGTACCTGTTATGGTTTATCATTTTGTTCTTAATCCTATGTCGGGAAAAAGCTATAAAAAAGCTCAGAAGTCCGTAAAATCCATTACGGATAAAATAAGAAGTGCTTGTCAGAAAAGACAGCTCAGCTACCGTATATACTACACCACGAGCGTTGGAGATGCAACCGAATACGTTCGCTCTATGGTGAACAGTACCCAGGATAGACAGCGCTTTATCTGTGTTGGCGGAGACGGTACTATTAACGAGATCGTTAACAGTGCGCCCTGCAATCCCAACGTAGAATTCGGTGTAATTCCCTACGGCTCCGGTAACGATTTCGTTCGTAACTTTACCAATATTGATCTTTTCAAAAACATAGACGCTCAGATCGATGGAGAAACCGTTTCTCTTGATCTTATCAAGTACAACGATTCGTACTGCGCGAATATGATAAATATCGGCTTTGATTGCTCCGTAGTAAAGCACGCAACGAAGCTCAAGAAAATGCGCCTTACTCCTCCCGGATTTTCATATGCGGGCGGTGTTATAGTAGCGCTTTTCAGAAAATACGGTACCGATATGAAGCTCGTTTTTGACGACGGTGAGGTAATCGATTCAAAGCTCCTGCTCACGGCTATCGGAAACGGTAGATTTTGCGGAGGAGGCTTCAATTCTCTTCCCAAGGCTTATCTCAACGACGGACTTATGGATATCACCGTTATTAAAAAGATTTCAAGATTAACGTTTATAAGCCTCGTTGCATCCTACAAAAAAGGAACTTATATCTCGAAGAAGCGAGCATTAAAGTATATCAACTATAAACAGGTTCCTCACTTCAGAATGGAATTTGAAGCACCTATCCCAATTTGTGTTGACGGCGAGATCAAGGGCGCTAAAAACATTGATTTTTCAGTAGTTAAGAACGGATTTAATTTTGTAATTCCCAAGGGCTCTGAAATGAAATTTAAGACGAAAGAGCTTGACTCTTAACAATGAATATATTCGAAAAAAGACCGCTGGCTTTAATACTGTGTGTTATGCTCGGCGGTTTTTCGCTTTTTGCGTTCTTCCCGCCCTTGATACGTGCTCTGCTTTTTGCATCGTCACTCTCCTTCGTGGTGATTGCGTTCTTTAAGCGCGGCATCGGATTTTTAAAAATACTTTCGGTATCGTTATTACTTTCCTTCGTTGCCTCGTTTTTATATTTTGAGGTCGTTTTTTATCCAAAGGATCTTTGTGAAAGCGAAAATGAGTTCGTTGCAACCGTTATAGATACTAACGGCTACGAGAACGGATATCAATCTATAACCGTAAAGACCTCAAGCGTTAACTCTTCAAAGAAGAAAATGAAGATAAATCTCAATGTATACGAGTTCTATTATGAAATTAAGCCCGGATACGTTATAAGATTCAACGCCAAACTTGAGGAGCTCGAGGATAGCGAGAGCTTTGCGTTCAAAAAATATTATACCTCTCGCGGAATTTGTGCGACTGTTGATCTTACCGAGCTTGAGATCAAGTCAATGGGTGAGGCACCGTTGACCTATAAATTCAAGGAAATGCGCGATAGGATATCGAAAAGAGCGGAGCTTTTGAGTAGTGAAAGAGCAGGCTCTATGCTTAGCGCACTTTTGCTCGGTGAAAGAGACCGCCTATCAGGTCAGCTTAACCTTGATTTCGCGAGAACGGGAATAACTCATATTCTGGCTCTCAGCGGAACACACGTCGTGCTTTTGGCTGCCGCCGTGGACAAAATACTGGCCGCGTGCCGCGTGGGTAAGAAATACAGACTCGTAATAGGCTCCGTATTCGTATTGCTCTTTATGGCACTCACAGGCTTCCCGTTTTCTGTTTGCCGTGCAGGAATTATGCTTATAATTTCTACGGTGCTCTTCCTTCTTACCGGTTGTAAGGACAGTGTTACCTCGCTTGCTATGGCGTCGGCGCTCATCATCGTTATTTCACCGTACTCCTCGCAGGACGTAGGACTTTGGCTATCTATACTTGCAACCGCGGGAATACTTATATCGGGCGAAATACTTAATCAAAGAACGGAGAGTGCAAAAGGTATACGTAAGGTGTGGCAATACGTATCACTTTCCTTTATATTCTCACTGTTTGCTATATCTGCCACCGTTATTTTAAGCACGCTCAGCTTTACGGGTACCTCCGCGTTATCGGCAATAGCAACCTTTATATTCTCTGTTTTGACCGAGGCTTACGTATATCTCGGTGTCGTTCTTTTTTTGATTGGAAACATAATTCCCATAGGCAAGGTTTTGATTTGGTTTGAAGGTATTATCAGCACTTTGGTTGGATACCTCTCAGGTTTTTCCTTTGCATATTCCTCGACCGAGTTTTTACCCGTTAACATTTTGTTTATCGCGCTCGGTGTTTCGTTCGCGATCTTTGCTTTTGCAAAAATAGAACGAAAAAGAATCTTCTTAGCCTATTTAACGGTATTATTCATTTTTGCAAATACCCTTCCGATCGGAATGACGAATAGCGTTAAGGAAAGAGATGCGTTTGAGATTGTGAGCAACGAATACGATAAAATTATCGTAAGGGCCGATAAAGAAACCACGCTTTTGGATATCTCAAACTCATCAAAAGGCGCCGCATATGAAAACAATTATTTACTGATCAAGGAAAAGATCGTCGATTTAGACTATTACGTGGTGCTTAATTATTATTCGTCGCTTCCAAAAAGCTTGGAAAGGATTTTATCCGCTAATCTCGTAAGAGAGGTCAAGCTTCCGACTCCCCGTAATAATAACGAGCTTTCTATTGCGCTTGAGGTCAACCGTATGCTCAAGGAGTATCGCACTGATTTGGATTTTTACGACGATGTTGAGGGGTTCGTTGTCTCCGGCGTTGACGTTATGATCCCCTATCGAGTCAAAAATATGGCGGTAATACATCTCATGCGTGACGATCGGATATACACTTATTTATCTCAGGGAATACTTGAGGCGGAGTCCGAGGCTATCGTTTCGTTCTACGTCAGTGATTATCTGATATTCGGCGGATACGGAACCGATTATTCAAGACAGATAACGATTGATGAATTTGATAAAAAGGTCAAAAAGATGATAATTTTCGATAAGGACGTAAACGTCAGTACCGAAAACGTTACTTGGGAAGCACCGGAAATTTGCTATCCCGATGAAAGATATTGCTTCTTAGAAAATTAATAAAAGAGGGAGAGCAGGAATATCCTTTAGCTCTCCCTCTTGTTGATTCAATTTTAAACATTGAACAAGAATTCAACGATATCTCCGTCGCGCATAACGTACTCTTTACCTTCGCTGCGGAGAAGACCTTTTTCCTTAACCTTGTTTCTGTCACCCTCACGAACGAGATCGTCAAAGGCAACTACCTCTGCGCGAATGAATCCGCGCTCAAAGTCGGAATGTATCTTTCCTGCCGCTCCGGGTGCCTTGGTTCCGCGAGTGATCGTCCAAGCGCGAACCTCCTTAGGACCTGCGGTAAGGAAGCTTATAAGACCGAGAAGCGCATAGCCTGACTTGATAAGCTTGTCGAGTCCGCTCTCGTCTATGCCGAGGTCGTCAAGGAAGCCCTGCTTCTCTTCTCCCTCGAGCTCCGCAAGCTCAGCCTCTATCTGAGCACTTACTGCAATGAT
>JBGVKA010000186.1:0-18848 GCA_045129715.1 Eubacteriales bacterium
CGGGCTGCAACGCCGTTACCGAGATATTCTATGACGTACCGACTCTTAACGGTCTTACTTCCGCATCTCAGATATTTGCAAACGCAGGTATAAACGGCAACGGTATAACCGTTACGTTCGGTGCAAACGTAGAGACGATCCCCGCATATTTGTTCCATTCTACTTCCGGAGCTGCCAATATTGTATCGGTGGAATTTGATACCGATTGTAAGTGCCAAAGCATCGGTGAGTACTCATTCTACGGACTTAACAAGATCGAAGCTATCGTTATTTTGGAGAGCATCACCGAGATCGGCGTCAATGCTTTTGCAAACTGCTATTCGCTTAACGAGATATATTACAATGCTCCGTCAGTCACTCTTGCAAGCAATAACACCACTTACGCATTCAGCGGCATCGGCAAAAACGTCAAGGTGATCTTCGGTGAGAAGGTAACCGCGATTCCCGCTTATTTGTTCGGCAGTGATACGGGCTCGAGCTACGTTGGTATTACCGAGATAGTATTCCTCGGTAAGCTTGAGTCTATCGGTGAATACGCCTTCAAGGGCACGGGCCTTGTGAACGTTGTTCTTCCCGACACTCTCACGAGTATCGGAAGATACGCATTTGCCGGAATAAAGACCTTAAGCTCCTTTGATATGGGAGATAAGGTTACCGTTATCGGTGAGGGAATTCTTTCGGATTGCACGGAGCTTTCGACGGTTACGGCTTCTGCAACGTTGACGAATATACCCACGAAAACGTTCTATAACTGTAAAAAGCTTCTCTCTGTCAGCGGGCTTGACGGAGTTACCGCGATAGGCAATCAGGCGTTCTATCATTGCGAAATGTTAACTTTAGTAGACATTTCGGAGGGGATGCTCACTATCGGTGACGAGGCTTTCAACTCCTGTAAGTCTCTTGCCTCGGTTATACTTCCCGATACTGTTACGTCAATAGGCAGAAGCGCGTTTGCCGGCTGTGAATCTCTTGAGTCATTGAGACTTGGCAGAGATCTGACAAGTATTGGCGCTACCGCATTCTACGGATGCTACAAGCTTTCAAGCCTTGAATATAACGTAGCAAGCCTTGGCGATTTTACTCAGCAGGGACAGATATTTACCCTCGCGGGAAGGGATAGCGGCGGTGTAAACGTTACCGTCGGCAAGGACACGGAGAGAATTCCGGCGTATATCTTCTACGGATACGGAAGCTCCGGCGTTAAGCTGTCCTCTATTACCTTCAGCAAAGACGGTGCGCTTTCCGAAATAGGAGACTATGCCTTCTACTATTCTTCGGGAATTGATTCACTTACTATTCCCGACGGTGTCGTTACGATAGGAAATTACGCGTTTGCTTACTGCACGGGTCTTAAATCCGCACATCTTCCCGAAAGCGTTGAGTCGATAGGCGCAAGCGCATTCTACAGCTGCGTTGCCCTTGAGACTATAACTCTTCCGTCAACCGTAACGAGCCTTGGCGGCGGTGCTCTCGGTAATTGCTCAACTCTTAAGTCGCTTAAGCTTCCTTACGGTATCACGGAGCTTACGAGCAACACGATCTCGGGCTGCTCCTCGCTAGAGACTCTCGTTATACCGGATTCGGTAACGAAGATCGCAAAGGGTGCCCTTAAGGGCTATAGCTCTCTCGTTTCCATTACGGTGCCCTTCGTCGGTGTGACGGCAAACGAGAGCGAGGGCTCACAGACAGCGAGCTTCTACTCTATATTCGGAACTACGATCAGTGAGATGCCCGCTTCTCTGAAAAGCGTTACGGTTAAGGGCGGAAGCATAAAGAAGGGTGCGTTTGCTAACTGCACGCATCTTGTGTCCGTAACTCTTATTGACGGCGTTGACGGTATAGGCGAGAATGCATTCCTTAAGTGTACCTCTCTTGAGACCGTAGCCTTTGGCGAGAGCGTAACGAAGATAGGCGCGCAGGCATTCTCGGAGTGCTCGTCTCTTAAGTCCGTTACACTGAATAGCTGTATTACGGCTATCGGCAGCAAGGCGTTCTACAAATGCTCGTCGCTTGCCGAGATGATAATTCCCGAGGGTGTGCTCACCATCGGCGATTACGCATTCCAGCTTTGTACGTCTCTTAAGACGGTGACTATCCCCGAAAGCATTACGGGCATTGGAAAGAGCGTGCTCGGCGGATGCTCGTCTCTTGAGACTCTTACCGTTCTATATATCGGTGCCGGCGTTGATTCGGCTCCCGAGAGCGGAACTATGGTGCTCGGATACTTCTTTGACAACTCAAGGGCTGATGGTATGACGTACGTATCTCAGCGTTATCCTTATTCATCAACGTACAGAACCCTTTACTCTTATATTCCCGATTCACTCGCCTGTGTAAACGTTGTCGGCGGAAAGATCGTGCCTTATGCGTTTGAAAATTGCGCTAATATCAAGCTTGTCAGCCTCGGAGATGACGTAACGGCATTGGGCGATTACGCATTCTTCCGTTGCACAGCTCTTGAGAAGGTAAGCATTGCGGCTGACGAGATATCGATCGGTGCAAACGCCTTCAGTGCCTGCAAAAATTTAGAGACGTTTGACTTTGACGGTGTTGTCGTTCAACTCGGCTCTTCTGCATTTTCGGGATGCGATAAGCTCGTTATCGAGCATCTCGTGATAGGCGGCGGTGTGACGGCGATCGAACTAAACGCCTTCTCCGGTTGCTTAGGCATAAAGAGAATAACTATCCCGGATACCGTAACGAGCATAGGTATGGGTGCATTTAAGGGCTGCTGTGCACTTGAAAGTATCAATCTTCCGTCAGGTGTGACCGTTATCGGTGAAAGTGCGTTTGAGGGCTGCTCAAGTCTTAAGGCAATAAGTATTCCCGAAGCAGTAACCTCTATCGGCAAGAATGCGTTCAAGGACTGCTCCGCAATAAAGGAGATCGCGATAGGCAAGAACGTTACCTCTATCGGTCAGTTTGCCTTCTCCGGCTGCTCATCTCTTGAGTCCGTGGTATATAACGCTCCAAGCATTGCGGTCAACCTTAATAGCTCACTCTTCGAGGACTGCGGCGTTGACGGTATAGGAATTGCCGTAACGATCGGTAAGGACGTATCCGTAGTTCCTTCATACCTGTTCTATCCGTATACCACCGGAACGTCCGTAAAGATCCGCAGTATAGAATTCGAGCAGGACGGAGCTTGTACCGAGATCGGTAATTACGCATTCTATAAGTGCGAATATATAGAAAAGCTTGTGCTTCCCGACACGCTCAAAAAGATCGGAGATCAAGCCTTCTACAGAGCGATCTCCATGAGAGAGCTTTATTTGCCCGCGGTCGA
This sequence comes from Eubacteriales bacterium, assembly GCA_045129715.1. Taxonomy (GTDB): domain Bacteria; phylum Bacillota; class Clostridia; order Oscillospirales; family CAG-272; genus UBA1740. Next base: position 3,287 of record JBGVKA010000186.1, read on the forward strand.
ATATATCGGAGCGAGCGCGTTTGCAAGCGCGAGCAAGGTAAAGGAGCTTCGCATAGATTCTATTCCCGCAACGATAGGAAGCGGTGCCTTCGCGGCACTCGGCGCTTCACTTGAGAGCACTCTTATCATCGGAAAGAGCGTGGAAGCCATTCCTTCGTACGCATTTAGCGGAATAGGCGTTGCCCACCTTGTATTCGAGGAGGGAAGCGCTTGTACCTCGATAGGCTTACAAGCGTTCAGAAATGCTTCGAAGCTTCTCACGGCAGAGATTCCCGAAAATCTTACCTCTATCGGAGCCCAGGCTTTCGAGCAGTGCTACAGACTCGTAGAGATATACAACAGATCCTCTCTTACAATAAACAATTCTATGGACTCGCACGGCGGTGTCGGCAGATATAGTATTAAGGTTTACACCGATTCGGCAACCTCAAATCTCGTTTACGGAGACGACGGATTTGTATTCTACGTAGACGGTGACGATATCCGAGTGGTGACTCGTTATACCACTGCCCTAACGCAGCCCGATGCTATAGTGCTTCCCGATTACTATGACGGAAAGACGTACGTGATCAACGATTACGCATTCTACGGCATTGCCGCGAAATCAATTACTATCGGAAGGGGTGTTACCTACATTGGTGAGAGTTCCTTCTATAATTTCTCCGGTACCGAGCAGCTTTACTTCAATGCGATCAATATGCAGGATACGTTCAGACTCAGCTATGCGTTCTATGGACTTGGTAATACTAACGGCGTATCGGTCACTATAGGCAAGGACGTTACGAGAATTCCCGCATACCTCTTCTATCCTTATCAGCCGGCGAAGGTTATTTCCTTTGTGTTTGAAGAGGGAAGCGTATGCACCGAGATCGGCAATTATGCATTCTACGGAGTTAATACTCTTACAGAAATCATTCTCGGTGACCATGTAGCCGTGATCGGAGAAAGTGCGTTTGAAAACTGTAATGCGCTCACACGGGTAGTGGGTGGACGTATCAGCGTGATAGGTAAAAATGCATTCAAGAATTGCGCGGCTCTCGTAAATATAGAGATCGGCAGTGAGCTTTCATCACTCGGTGAAGGTGCCTTTAGCGGCTGTACCTCTCTTGAATATAACGAGTATGAGGGAGGAGCATACCTCGGAAGCCAAGAAAAGCCTTATATCATATTGGTTGAGGCGGCAAGTGCTGACGTAACGAGCGTTAACGTTCACGCTGATACCTTGGTTATTCTTCCTTACGCATTTGAAAATTGCACCTCACTTAAGGAGCTCAGCATCGGTAAGAACGTCAGAATGATAGGCAAAGGAGCCTTCAAGGGCTGCTCGGCTATCGAAAGACTTTACTACAATGCGGCAAGCGTTGAGGACCTTGGCGATGCAAACGAGGTGTTCTATAATGCCGCAGCGTCGGGAATGAACGTTGTGATCGGTAAGGACGTTTTGAAAATGCCCGCATATACGTTCTATCCCACAAGAAGCAGTAATAACTATGCGTGTCCCGTCGTTCTCAGCGTGGAATTTGAAGAGGGCTGTGCCCTTAAGGAAATCGGTGACTATGCCTTTTATTACCTTAACAAGATAGAGTCACTCGAGCTTCCTTCGAGCGTTACCGTGATAGGAAATAACGCGCTTATGTATCTTGAAAGCCTTAAGTCGTTGGTCATTCCCTCGGGCGTTACCGAGCTTCAGTCGGGAATGCTCACGGGCTGCTATGCGCTTGAATCGTTGACCGTACCGTTCGTCGGAGGAAGCATTGACGCGGTTAATGACAGAACCGCACTCTTCGGCTATATCTTTGGCAGCTACGTCTCCGGTAAGCCTCTTTATTCTGCTACGCAGTCGTATTATGACAACTATGCCGGAACAAAATACGGCATTCCGACCTCCCTTACCACGATAAACGTAATGGGCGGTAACGTTGGCTACGGTGCGTTTATGAATTTAACCGGCGTGACCTCGATAAATCTTGCCGAGGGAGTTACGGGATTTGGAAAGAGGGCGTTCTATAATTGCACGAGTCTTTCGAGCATAAATATTCCCGCGACGGTAACGAAGATCGAAATCGAGGCGTTCTACTCTGCGGGACTTACAGAGGTAATTATTCCCGACAGCGTTACGTCGATCGGTCAGGATGCATTCTATCATTGCCATTCTCTCGAGAAGGCGGTAATAGGAGACTCCGTAGTCAGGATCGGCACGAGAGCATTCTCGAGCTGCTTTGCACTTAAGGAGCTTTCAGTCGGTAAGAGCGTAACCGACATCAGTTCTAACGCATTTAGTTACCTCAGGTCGCTTGAAAATCTTTATTTCAACGTAAAAACTCTCAATAAATTCAATGCATATAGCGGCAACAACTACGGTGACGGCGTGTTCCTCGAGGCAGGTATTGAGGGTAACGGTGTGAACGTCGTATTCGGTAAGGAACTTACGGCAGTGCCTATCTATATGTTCTATCCCAGCTATTCCGGCGGAGCTCCCAAGATAGTCAGCGTAAGGTTTGAGGAGGGCTCGGTATGTAACAGTATCGGTCAGAGTGCATTCTATAACTGTAAGGAATTCACCTCACTCAACCTTCCGAGCACCTTGACCTATATAGGAAACTCGGCGTTCTTCGGTTGCGAGGGACTGACCGAAATAGTTATCCCCGATAGCGTAACCTCAATCAACGGAGCAGCGTTTAACGGATGTAAGTCTGTAAAAAGTCTAACTATCGGTAAGAGCGTTACGCTGATCTCAAACGGTGCATTTTCGGGACTTACGGCTCTTGAAGAGATAAGATACAACGCGGTAAGAGTCCCCGATTACAGTAATACCACCAACAACAACGTGTTCTCAAACGCAGGTATTGACGGAAACGGAATCGCTCTTACGGTAGGAAAAGACGTTACCGCGATCCCGACGTCGATGTTCTGTCCGTATCTCGGAAGTGCTTATGCTGCCAAGATAGTAACGGTCGTGTTTGAGGAGGGAAGCGTTTGCGAAAGCATAGGAGTCAGCGCATTCAAGGGAACCTCGTCTCTCACCACCGTAATTCTTCCCGACAGTGTAACCTTTATAGGAAACAGTGCGTTTGAGGGCTGCACCGCGCTTACGACCTTCGTGTTCCCGAACGGTGTGACACAGATCGGTACCAACGTCAGCGATCACAACGTTTTCAAGGGTTGCGCAAACCTCACCGTTTATTATCGCGGAACGTCAAGCGAGTGGGCAGAGGTCATTGGCTTCAAGACTTACATTAAGGACGTTAAATATTATTCTGCCGAGGCTCCTTCGGAGAGCGGAAAGTATTGGCATTATGATGAGAACGGAAGCGTGGCGGTTTGGTAAAGCACGAAAGGATCAAAAACAGAGCTGCGCTTGAATAAAAACAAGGCGTTTTGATCTTAACTTTTAAATTTTCATAAAAATCAGCAGAAGCGATGTTGATACGTACCCAAGGGTTAGATGCTTTTGGAGGTGCGTATCACAGCGTTTCTGCTTTTTTAATATCGAAAGAGGTGTCTTGGGGCTCGGAATAGCGGCTCAGCGATGACGTTTAACTTTAAAACGGCTCGAATTTATGTGAAAAAATTATCAAATTTGTATAAAAATTTGTATAAAAATATAAAAAGTGCTTGATTTATTAAAAGATATATTATAATTATAATATTAAGATAGGGAAATAATGCCATTTTTGTCGAATGTGGAAGAAAATGGATAAAAATGATAGTGGTGAAAACCAAGAAGATGGAAGAGCTACTGATAAAGTAGATCAAGGAGGTAAGATAAAATGCAAAAGACGTTTCGTTTTTTAAAATGGTCGGGTAATAAGGCCGTTTCTATTCTTTGCATTTCGGTAGCCTTGACAACGGCTATCGTGGGCGCGACGCTCGCCTTTCTCAAGACGAAGACAGGGCCTCTTGACGTTGAATTTCAGCCCTCGGCGGTATCGGTCAGTAAGACTGCAGACGGCAGGGGCGTTGTTAATGACGGAGACGTAGACGTTTACGTTCGTGCTGCAATGATATTTACGTGGAAAAGCACTGCGGAGGAAAATAGTATTATGTCCTCTGCTCCCGTTTCGGGAATAAATTATAATATGTCCGTTGCAGAGGGATGGGTAAAGGCTGCCGATGGATTTTGGTATTGCCGCGAGCCCCTTTCTCCCGATGAGATCCGTGATGCGATATCGTCCGTTACGTTGATCGGAAATGCGCCTCTCGGTTACGGTCTTTCCACTGAGCTTCTCGTTGATGCCATACAGGCAGATCCTGAGGATGCCGTTTTAGAAAGCTGGAAAAGCGGTGTGACGGAGGTTGACGAAAACGGACTGCTCGTCATTAAATCAAATTAACGGTGCTACCGAATCTTTACACGCAGAAATACATATTTTTTCACATGGAACTTTTAGGAGGATATTTATGGAAAGGGTTGAAAGGATCAAAAGATCCATAATAGCATCCATTCTTCTCATATCGATGCTGCTATCCATATTCTCAATAGATCTTTTAGCCATAACCGAGGCGAACGCTTCTTCCGGCGTTGAACGTACTGAGGAGAATACCGCCGCAACCGACAAGAAGGATGCAAATGGCTCTCTTAAGCTCGTCGTTGACGGTGAGGAGATCTCCGAGATGTTGATCTTCGAAGGAGAAAAGGAATACGTCTATACCGAGCTTGTCGGAGTTGAAAGCAAGAGCTTGAAATATACCTGGCAGATACTTATAAGCGAAGAAAAGGATAGCTGGGCTACTATAAGCGGCTACGTTTTGAGCTACGCGGTCATCTCCGATGCCTTGATCGAGAATCAGCCGAATTCCGACGGTCACGCTACTATCAGATGTATTGCTGAGGACGGTGAAAATAAATACGTCAGCGGCAATCTCGAGGTCATAAAGATGGACGGATCGGCATTCTCTACCGGATATGCGCTTTTCGGTGCGCGTAACACCGAGGAGGGCGAGAGCGTAGATGAGATCGCAGAGGGTGAAGGCGCCGAGAATACCGAGGGCGATCAGACAGAAACCACCCCCGGCAGTAACGGTTCAAGCGGCACAGGATCGACCTTAAACGCATTCAATATAGTTATCAACTATATCTACAGACACGTCGATAACCCCGCTATAAACGGAACGACGGCATCCAGCCCGTTCACCATAACGCTCCCGACCTCAGCGAGCTATACGGGAACTGTAACCACACCTCACGTTACGGGATATACGCCCTATCTCGAAGATGAAAACGGAAGCTTTTCGTATGGCGGCAAGAAGTACGTTTATGCCGGATATTATTCCTTTGATCACTGGTCGGAGGATATAACGGTTACGATATGCTATATTCCTAACATAGTTAACTATACTGTCAAATACTACGAGCAGAATCTTTACGATGATGAGTATACTTATGCGGGCTTTGAGCATAAAACCGCCTATGCGGATACCGCCGTTCCAAAGGATCTTAACGTTGCAAGGCCCGGATTTACTCCCTTGGCGTACGATGACAGTGACGTTATTGCGGCAGACGGAGAGTTCGCGGTTGAAATATACTACGATAGAACCTATTGCCTTGTTGACATTGAGCTTGGTACGGGCGGTCACGGAGTAGTTCCTTACTACGTGCGTTACGACACGCAGATCATTCTCGCTAAGCCTACGCGTATGGGATATACCTTCCGCGGATGGCAGCTGACAAGTATCAATGAAAAGCCGAGGGCAGAGCTTAATGAAGCAGAGCTTGCCGCCTGGGACGTATACGCGGTCGGAAACGTTGCGGGTACGATGATCACGCTTAACCAGCCCGTTGCAACGAAGCTTCTCTATACTGCCATCTGGGAAACGGCAACGACCACTTATTCGGCTATTTACTGGGTTGAAAACGCAGATGACAACGGCTATACCCTTTGGGGATTTAAGGTCTACGATGCAAGGCCGGGAGACGTCGTCAGCGCGAAGGACGATATGGAGCGCGAGGATAAGAGCTGCTTTACCTTTAACGAGCATCTTTCGGATAAGAACGTAACCGTTGAGGGTGACGGCACCACCGCGGTGAACGTTTACTATACGAGAAATTATTATTCGCTCGCTTTTAAGGATAACAGTGCGTCAACGTGCTTCGTGCCCGAGCATACGCACGGTACAAACTGTGTAAGAAACTTGATATGCGGAAATCTTGATGTCCACGAGCACACGAGCGAGTGTATCCCCTCCGATCCGGTTTGCGGTTACGTTGAGCATACGCACGATGATAACTGTAAGAATACCTGTACGATCCCCGTTCACGAAAAGCATACAGACGATTGTCTCATTTGTACGGTAGAGCCTCATACTCATACTTGGGAGTGCTACCAGGGTGCCACGAATGGAACTCCCTCAAGAAACACAACGGTTTCGGGACAGAATCAGAACGGCTACATCGGACGTTCGGGTAGCTGGTGGAGCGGCTATAAGTATTGGATATACATAGACGGAACGTGGTATGGATATAACGGTACGGTATCGTACGGAAGCTACGCTACGCCCAATAGCCGAGTTTGTCCCGGAGATCACGAGCATTCCGAGGAAGCCGGTTGCTATAAGGATTCGATCCACATACATATCGAGCAGTGCTGCAGCACGCCCGAGCATACGCACGACCAAAATGCTTGCTATACATACTCCTGCGGTAAAAAGCAGCATTCTCACGAGAACTGCTACGGTGAGTGTATTCTTTACGAGCATAATCACTCAAGCAACAATAAGCTCGTAAAGGTCATTAATAAAAAATACGGTGCCGATATCTCAAAGGAGTGGCCCATAACCGCTAATGACGGTACTTATTCCTACGCGAGCAAAGAAGGACAGCGTTGGGAGCCTTCGAATTCCAAGACCTATACTCAGGTTCTGGTATACATACCGTTTATGCCGGGCGAGGATATTACGTTTACGGCAAACGCGGGTACTGCGAGTAAGATATATACTATGAATTATTATCTCGAAGCACTTGACGGAGCAACCAACACGGTCACATTCGATGGTAAGTCATACGTACTCAATAATACGATTTCTGCTAAATATTCTTATTTGACGTACGCCGAGGACTTCTTTGATATCACGGGCTTTACACAGTACAAGGCGGCGTCTAATAACAAAGAAGTGACATTCAGCTCTAATAAACTTGAATTAAGCGGCACGAACATTACCGTAAACCTCTATTATTCCAGAAATGAATACGAGCTGGTACATAACAATAACGGTATAGTTAACGACAATAAGAGCCACCAAATCAAGTATCAGGCGCCTATTAAACAGGAATCTGTCGGTGGACACGAAGAGACACCAATTTATCCCTCGAATATGGAGCCGGGAGCCAGCTATTTCGACGGTTGGTATTATACTCCTACCTGCGCAGACGGTACGAAGGTTAATTTCGAAAAGGATGTAATGCCCGCGGGTGACGTGGTCATTTATTCAAAATGGTCGCCGATGCAGTATAACGTAAAGGTATACATGGATGACACCAAGAACAACTGTATACTCGACACAAACGTTTACTTCAACGAGATGGTATTGGAGCCCCAGTTCCAGAAAGATGACACCTCAACCGATCCCGGAGAGATGCCCTCCGTCATTCCGAAAAACTACATATTTGCCGGATGGTATTATATGGACGGCGAGGTGGAGAAGAGATTCGACTTCAACACCATGATGATCAAACAGAGCTATGAGATCTATGCCAAGTGGACCTCCCAGGTGCCTGTTAACTACGTGGTCCAATATCAAGTTAGGCATGCTGACGGTAGAGTAGAGAAAATTGCAGATGACGAGCACGGACAGGCTTTGGTTGGAATTACAAAATCCTTCACTGCTAAAACCGGTGACAAGCTTTACTCGGAGTTTTCCACGGGTTACTATCCCGAGACGCGTTCGGGAAGCTTGGTGATGAATATCGACGAAAGCCAAAACGTCTATACCTTCATATACGAGCATCAGGAAACGATAGAGTATAGCGTTACCCATACGTTTACATATAACTCAACCGACGCTAATTCGCTTATTAGTATTTTAGGCGTCAATACGTTTAGTATGACGTTTGATTATAAGCTCTCAAACGCTTCGGATACACCTGCGGAGATCGTCGTATCGTTCAGAGAGAACGTAACCGAGGCGAACGTTCGCAACGCTATAAAAACGCTTTTACCTAATCTGTCCGGAACCGAGCTTAACAATAAGGTGAACGCGGTGTGGAGTCGAGTCAAGGACTACTCTCCCGATGCTTACGAGAAGCGAATGATCCTTGTTACAAGCCCACATGATCACGATCACGGATCAGGTGAGTTGTATCACGTCTTCGAGAATGAGGTCGTTTTCAATTGGACGATCAGATCGGAGTCGTATCCCTGCCAGGTGGTTCATTACACTCAGGATCTTGATGCAAGCTCCGACGGTACGAACTTATTGGATGACTACACCAGATATTCCGAGGGTGAGCATACGGCTTACCTTAAGGAAGGAATCAAGTACCGTACGAATCCTATTGAGATTCCGGGCTTTGACGTCAATGTTGAGCTCTCGAATTGTCTTAAAGGTGAAGACGGCAAGTATTATTGCGAAGGAACGGTTACAAAGCCCACGCTTGATAATACCGAAGAGGGCTTGATCATTCGTATCTATTATGTCAGAGAGCAGTACGAGTATATCGTTCAGCATCACATTGGAACCGAAACGATCAGTGTAACCAAGGGCCCCGTGCCTTACGGAACTACGGTTACAGAGTATGCAAAGGACGTTCCGAACGAGGTCGACAGACAAAAGCTTGAGAGCTATTACGTTGACGGTGAGAATCACCAGTATTTGACTGTCAATGCGCCTAATCAGGTGCTCAGCTTCCGTTACCGCTTGCACATTGTCAGCTACCGTTATCAGGTGGTTGGTGCCGGTGCGGGAGGCGTCTTGAAGGGATCGCTTTCGCTTTATAACGAGGACGTTGACGTTAACGCAACGCCTGAGGGCTCCATTCCTACGGCGGCTGATGGATACGTATTTGCAGGATGGTTTACGGATGCCGCGGGCACCGTACCCGTAACCGAGGAGGATGCTCACGTCGGTGCGTTGCATAATACGATCATTCCCATACCGTCTGCAGAGCTCGCAGGACAGACGAAGACCTTCTATGCTAAATTCGTTCCTACGCATATCGTTATACAAAACAACAACGTTAAGGATGAGACTCGAACCTTCATATATAGATTGAGGGGCGCGGCAGACGACGTTGGAACGAAGGATATAGATATCACGTTCGTTATCGTAGGTAACTCATCTATAACGATCTCAGGTCTTCCCGTCGGAAGATACGTTCTTACGACCAACTGCGATTGGGCGTACAGATACAGTGAGACACAGATAGCGTTCAGCTTCGAAGATAACAAAGTCCTTTGGGTAGACTATCATGACGCATCAGAAAAGTGGATAGGTGTCAGCGTCTATTCGGAGGTTAAATAAATATCCGGAACGTTTTTTAAAAATGGTGATGTCGCATTTTGACAAAGCCAAATAAAAAAGAGCGGAGATGCTTTAATTTAGCATCTCCGCCAATCTTTTATTAAGCTTTAATAATATTAAGGTAGAAAATCTTTTTTCGTTTTCTCGCTCGCGGTACGTAAATAAGCTTTTCCCTCGCAAGCCTGCGGCTTAAGATCCGTTCGATAGGGCGCGTTTTTAACCTCGGCGGCGTTATGTGTTAAGGGGTGATCTTGCGAGTGATCGTAGGCACTTTATTTACTCTGCAGAAATAGGGCCGTTTACGACGAGCTTGTCAATTCCGCTCTCGTCCTTGACGAACTCTGCGGTATTGAGGCAGAATTTTCTCGGCTTGAAGTTCTTGGGATTTCCGCTGTGGCAGTGGTATGCACAATAAAGCGTTCCGTCTTCGGCACGGAAGAAGCTATGGTGGCCAACGCCGACCATTTTGTCGGTTCTCTTTAAAATGGGGTTACCCTCGTATTTTTTGAAGGGGCCCTTGGGATCCTCCGCTACGGCGTAGCCCATAGCGTAGTCCTCACAGCGAGTGTGGTTGCACGAATAGGAAAGATAGTATAAGCCGTTGTGCTTGAGAATGAAGGGGCCCTCTGCAACGAGACTGTCAACGGTCTCCCAAGGCTCCTCCGCCTCTATGATGCAATCGGGATATTCCTCGTCGATGGCGGAAAGATCGTCCTTCATTCTTGCGGCAAATATCCTGTTGCCGTTGTCGATGCGAACGTAGTAGAGATATACCGCGCCGTCGTCGTCAACGAAGAGGCTTCCGTCAATGGATCTATCGGGGCGTAACCAACGCTTGTCCTGCTGAACGAAGGGGCCGAGAGGATGGTCTGCGGATGCGATAGCCATATGCTCCTCAGCGGCGTATACCATATAGAATTTGCCTCTGTAGTGCAAAACCTCGGGTGCCCAGAACCATTTTTCGCCCATAACGTCACCCTTCTTGAGTGCGTATCCGTGCTTTGTCCAGGTGTGCATATCGTCCGAAACGTAAACGAAGATTCCGTCGCAGTCGTCCTCGTCCGCCGTGCCGAAATTGTTGAAGCCAACGAGCTCCTCCTCGGTTTCGGTGGTGCAGTACATATAATATTTTCCTTCGTAGAAGAGCACGAAGGGATCAGCTCCGGGGAGCATGGGATTCTTAAAATCGTTCTTCATAAAAACCTCGCGTACAATATAATCTATGTGACGTTAATTTCCCAAATGTGAAATTAACCGTGTTGCCTTTCGGCACCACACCGAAAACCGAGGGTTTTCGCACATTCCTTGAAATATAGTCGTTCGAGCTTGCTGGCAAGCCGACAGACTCGAACTTCGTATATTATATTTAGTTATATAATAGCATATTTCAACTCGGAATTCAAGCGCAAAATATAAAAAGACGTCTTTTCTTCACCGCACCAGACACGCGCCTCGTAAGAGAATAGCGTGTGCAGGGCGTTATGCGAGAAACGGAGATAAAATAACATTTAATAAATTGAAGAAAACCTCAGGTTTTAGCATTGAGTCCCGACTTTGCAAAAGGAAACGGCAAAAGCACCGCCTTACATAGCGCTTCTGCCGTTCTTTATTTAGCTTTGGACGGAACGTGCCTTGCGGCTTATTCCGCACTCTGACAAGTGAACTTGATCTTGACATTAGTGAAATGAACTAAGTTCTGAAGGTTGTACGTTTCAACCATAAAGAAATATTTTGTTTTTAAGAGATCCTTCGCGCTTACAACGATCGAGATCGACTCGGACGTCGGATCGGTTGAGGTGGGAAGGTTTTTGTTTGCCACGCCCTTTTCGTCGAAATCCACGATGCGAACGTCGTGCTTGGGTGCGCCAAGGTAACCGATATCAAAGGGAGCGTTGAAGGTCTTTTCGTAGTATACGTCGTACGTTGCTTCTATCTTTATAAAATAGTTCTGCTCTGCAAGTGCTTCGACGTCAATGGTTTTTGGAAATGCCTCGTATATTGCCTCGTAATTATACTCGTCGTCGGGTGCGTACGATACGGCAGAGTCATCGCATTCAACGGTTTCGGTGGGGTTGGTCCACTTAGCGTATAAGGTCATATTCTTATCTACACCGAAGGGGTAGGATACGGCATTTTTCAGCTCCGAATCGCGATACCAACCGCAGAAGAAATATCCCTCCTTGGCGGTTACGGGTGCCTCGGTCAGCTCCTTAGTTTCTACCGTCGCAACTGAACTTCCGCCGTTGGACTCGAATTCGACCGTATGAGCCTTTCCGTCGGAAGAGTCGGAATTGCAGGCGGTCATAGAGAAGAGAAGCACGGTTAAAAGAATAAGCGCGATCTTTTTCAATTTTATATCCTCCTTGGGAATCGCTGTGCTCGGGCTCTGTGCCATAAGATCGGAGCCTCCGGATTTCGTGAGAACAGTTTAACACACCGCGCGTTACAAATGTGTTACAAAAACGGTCGGCTTTTATATTTTTATGAATTTAACAATATTATCCGCCACGCTCTTGACTTATATAGGCTCCCGTGGTATAATAGGTGCGTTGAATATTTTGTCACCGGAGGCTGTGTACCGTAGTACCGTAATGCCGGATTAGGTGTCGAGGTGAGCCTCGGTTATTGTGTAGCAATAGCCGAGGCTCTGTTTTTATTTTTAGGAGGTTATAATGGATTCTGAAATTTTTGAAAATCTACCGCCGACAAAGCTATTCTTTCGTCTTGCAATACCGTCAATGATAACGATGGCGTTCGGTGCGCTTTATCAGATCGCGGACGGAATTTTCGTCGGCAGATTTATAGGCGAGGACGCCCTTGCCGCCGTTAATTTAATTATGCCTATCATTATGATCGTGTTCGGATTTGCCAATCTGATAGCAACGGGTGCTTCCGTCCGCATCTCCGTTTTGCTCGGAGAAAAACGGCGTGAGGAAGCCTCGGAGGTGTTCACGTTTACGCTCAAGGTCATCTTTTTGCTCTCCTCTGTGCTCGGTGCTATGGGGTTCGTGCTCGCGGAGCCGTTCGTAAGGCTTCTTGCTCCGGGAGCGACCGAGGCGGCGATCGAATACGGCATAACCTACACGCGCATCTATTCCGCATTTGCACCCCTGACGCTCGTCTTTCACGCTACCGACAACTATCTGCGCGTTTGCGGAAGGGAAAAGCTTTCTATGTGGCTTAGCATCGTAACGCAAGCCTTTAATATCGTTCTCGATATTATTCTTATCGTTTTCCTCGGTCAAGGCGTATGGGCGGCGGCGTTTACGAGCTGTCTTGCCATGGCACTTGGCTCACTCATAACGCTCCTTCTGTTCCGCAAAAAACGAATGGATCTGTATTATACCAAGGGGAAAATTAAAAAAGGAGCCTTCTTGCGTATTCTCGCAAACGGATCGAGCGAGTTTTTCAGCAGCGTTTCTATGTCCGTGATGTCCATCGTTTACAATTTCTTTTTGCTCGAATACGGCGGCACCACGGGGCTTGCCGCGTTTTCGGTGGTTATGTACGTGGACAGTATTGTCGGAATGCTCGTTTTCGGTATGACGGATGCTCAACAGCCTGCCGTCAGCTATTGCTACGGTGCAGGGCTTAGCGATCGCGTTAAGGCAATGCTTCGCCGCATCGTTCTCGGAGCTATAGTGCTCTCAGGCGCATCGCTCCTGTTTATGATGTTCTTGGGAGAGTACGTCGCGCCTCTGTTCGTAAAGCCTGAGGATACCGAGCTCCTTGCACTCAGTATTATCGGTATGAAGCTTTTCTCGCTCTCGTATCTTACCGGTTGGGTGGATATGTGCTTATCATCTTATTTCACATCTCTCGAAAGACCTGCTCGCTCGATGCTCACCGCATTCTTCGGTACGATCGTTTTTCCGATCGGAGCGTTGTTTATCCTCGCGCCACGCCTTCAGCTTAACGGTGTCTGGCTCAGTGCGTTGGTGTCGTGTACGGCAAGCGCGGCATTTACCTTCGTGCTTTATCTGACAATGAAAAAAGGCGCGAAAGCCGTACTGGAATAAAACCTTAAAGCAAAAACAGTCTGTCTCAAACGCTTCGGAAAATGCATTTGAAACAGACTGTTTTTGCGAGCTATAAGATGTTAAGTTGATCCCTTAAGCTATTCTATATATTAATTTTCCTCATAGGGACGAACGCGGAGCGTTGCGCCTATTGATTCGCAGATCTCACGGCTCCGCTCCTGCTCCTCTTTGCTTGTCACGACGTCTACGACGGTCATAACGACCTCACCAACGTATTCCGTGCAATCCTTCGCGAAGCTTAACATTGCGTCGTAGGAGCCGATGCCGAATTTGGGACGAACGATTTTGAAATATTCGTCCTTGTCGGTTGCATTAAGGCTGATAGAAACGATATCGATCAAGCCCTTCAGCTTATGCGCCGTTTTCTCTCCGTTTATCAAATCGGAAAGACCGTTCGTGTTAATTCGTATTCTCGTTTTGCCATTTGCCTTGACGTGAGCGGCAACCTGCAAAAGATCGTCCAAGCGTTCGGTCGGCTCACCGTATCCGCAAAATACGATTTCGTCGTATTTTTCAAGATCCCAGGAATCTATGCTATCGCAAATTTCATTTACGGTAGGCTCTCTTTCAAGCCAAAGAGAGTCGGAATTAAAAACGTGATCCTTATTATGACGAAGACAGAATACGCAAGCACACGGACATCTGTTAGTCATATTTACGTATATCGAATTTCTGCCCCCGTAGGTGACGGTCATCATCGCGCGTAATCCTCCAGCATCTTTTTCTTTACGTCGTATTTGTCCATTGCAACGCCGATAGCCACGAATACGATGCTGCTTGCCACCGCCTGAACGAGCGATGCGGGAATTCCCGCTAATGAAGCAACGAAGCTACCGACGATCAACGCCTCGTATAGACAATATCCCACAGCGGAGATCAGTGCCGCAGGCAAAAGCATAAAGAGGTTTCTTTTCGTTACGATCTTGCTTGACTTGCAAGTGAAAAGAAGAGCCAACAAGCCCTTGATGATCATAGAACCGGGAGCCCATATTGCAAATCCCGTCAAAAGATCAGCAAGCATAGCACCCAAAACTCCAACTGCCACGGAATACGGCATAGGCAGTATGCACGCCGCAATAAAAATAATTCCGTCACCGCAGTGCACGTAGCCGTTATAAGTAGGAATATGTAAAAACGCGGTAATTACAAAAACCAACGCAGAAAATATTCCCGATATGCACATCAACTTTGTACGATTCTTTTTCATAAAAGCACCTATTCGCCAAAATCAAGATTTTCAGTGAGTTAATTATACAGTATTTTTCGCGGGAAGTCAATCTATTAATGAAACAATTTCCGCGCGAGGCACCGCGCTCCGCCCTTTCCCAAGAAAGCGGCGAATGCGAAAGTCTCCTTGCCGTCGAGCGCGTTTTTTCAAAAGCATCCGATAAAAAATATTTTTTTCGGTTTGTAACACCTTTGTAACGCGGGTGGTGGTAAAATGTAGGTGTAAGAGAAAAATAACTACATCCGTATCGGGTAATAGGAGGAGACGACGTATGAAAATCGAAAAGAAATGTTTGCGAGGCTGAGTGGCGATCTGGAAGAGCGCACAACCGAGCGTTTGTCGAAAATCGAATCTTCCGAGACCAAAATCCGCGCCAATTCCATCAATTGATATAAAAAGAAAAAGTATAACACACTGCACCTTGCAGGGCAAGGCGAGTGAAAAGGAGTACGGACAAAAACATCCGTACTCCTTTTGCTGTATTTGCGGTTTGTAAAATCTGCTTTACGGTAGGTGTCGCCTCGGTGACTTTTGCTTTTAGACAACACCGCGAAGACGGTGTTGGGGTAGGAGAATTTGCCATTCGGGGGCTAAATTGAACTCTTGAAATGCTCGATAAATTGAAATTTGTCGTTATAAATCAATATTGATTTCGTACTTATCTTCAATGAGTATATAATTCACATTATGCTTTTGTGCAAGGGAAAGAACTTCAGCATTATCTGCCAATACACTCTGCATTGTACACCATTCATCATCCACACGATTTTCAATGGCATTTGCATAATTCTTTATGTCAGCAAAGTGGTTTTTGATATATTTCTCACTCATTACCAGA
>JBGVKA010000187.1:0-5028 GCA_045129715.1 Eubacteriales bacterium
TTGGAATAAGAAGGTCAACGTATCCCGACGCCTTCATTATCTCAACGGCACTTGCTCTCGTCGTATCGGTTATAAGATTTACTGCGTTTTCTGTAACACCCGACCTTCTGAGTGCGCGCCTCATTGCCGTGACGATAGCCTCGGAGGAGGCGTATGCTTCCTTGCCTCCGCGCAAAACCGAGACACTGCCGCTCTTAAGAGCCAATGCGGCGGCATCGGAGGTAACGTTAGGTCTGCTTTCGTATATAACGGCAATAACGCCCATCGCAACACTGATCTTTTCAATTATAAGACCGTTAGGGCGAATGCTTCTCTCAAGCACCGTTCCCAAAGGGGAGGGGAGTGCCGCAATCTGTCTTATACCGTCTGCCATAGCCGTAATTCTCTCACGGGTGAGAGCCAATCGGTCTATCATAGCCTCGGAAAGCGTGCCCCTTGCGGCGCATACGTCCTTTTCGTTTGCCGCGAGTATATCGGTCGCGGAATTTTGAAGCTCGTCTGCAATATTAAGAAGAGCTTCGTTTATTTTCTCGTCACCGAGTGCTGAAATTTCTTTAACGGCTGACTTTGCCTCCCGTAAGATGAGAGCCGTAGAGCTTAAATTTTCCATATAAGCCTCCGTTATCCTTTATTTGAGTAGAATCTCGTTCCTACGGGCACACCGTCCGTGATCTTGTAGAGATTTTCGGGATCGTCTCCGTTCATAATTATCATATCGCATCCCGCCTCCGTTGCTATTTTTGCGGCACGGAGCTTGGTTACCATACCGCCTGTGCCGTGCTCGGTACCTGCACCTGCACCGAGAGACGTTATTTTCTCGTCAATCACTCTGACCTCGGGAATGAACTCGGCATCGGGCACCTTTCTCGGATCTGCGGTATAAAGACCGTTTATGTCCGAGAGAAGCACGACGATATCTGCGTTAACACTCGCGCCAACCTTTGCGGCAAGAGTATCGTTATCACCAAACTCGATCTCTTCCGTTGACACTGTGTCGTTTTCGTTAATGATTGGAAGAGCCTTGAAATCTAAAAGACGGCTCATCGTAGCCTTGAATTTTTCGCATCTTTCGGCATTTTTAAGATCGGGCGCGGTGAGAAGAAGCTGAGCGACCGTGTGATTATAGCTGCCGAAGAGTCTGTCGTACGTATACATCAGCTCGCATTGACCGACCGCCGCGCAAGCCTGTTTTCCCGCGATATCCGAGGGGCGAGATGCAAGATTGAGCTTTCCCGTGCCCATAGCAATTGCACCTGAGGAGACGAGAATAACCTCGTTTCCGGCATTCTTTATGTCGCTGATCACCTTGACGAGATTTTCAACGTGTCTGAGATTCAGGCATCCCGTGTTATACGTAATATTCGAAGTTCCGATCTTAATAACGATCCTCATAGCAGTACCTCGCAAAACTGAGTTTAAAAATAGTTTTTTATATTGTAGCACATTTTTTCTCGCTTTACAAGAGTAAAGTGAAAATATTTTGGTGATGTTTTGACGGATTGGATCGTTATACCGATCGTAGACTTTGCCATTAAACAAGTATAAATGTAAGATTAGGTGAAAAGATCAACCTTTCACGTAATATTTCAAGGGGCTATCTCAAACGCTCTGAAATTTGCATTTGAGATAGCCCCTTTTGTTATGTGCCTGATTTGGATGCACACGGATTTTTCAAAGGGTACACCCCCCTTGGCGATGATGGGAGTTAAAAGCTTCCGCGATCTACCGGACTTTTAACGCCATGCTTGCAACGAAGCCTATGTATTATTGAATTTGAAAATATTTACAAAAAAATTCTTTTGTTTCGGGGGAATCGATAATTTTGAAAAGATATTTGTTATCGGCATTTCTAAAAACGATATATGAAAATCCCTTCATGCAATAGCCGCGAACACGGGATGAATACCCAAGTGCGATTTCTGCTGTTTTAATTTCATCAATGGTAAAACATTTTTCTTTTCTTAAGAAAAAGTAGTAATCTACAGCAATTATACTTTCGCCGTCAATTTGAACGTATGCTTTATCCATGTCAATTATTGTAATGATTACAAAAACAGTGATTAAAGTAATAGTAATTAAAATAATAACTGCCGGTAAAATACTTTGACTAATAACGGAAGTGGCAATGGCAGTGAACAGAAAAAGCGCCGCCATCAAACTCCACCAGGAGATCAACATAATTTTGACCGTCTTATTGGTTTGGATTTTTGGCGTTCTGTTGTGTGTATTAAAAATCATAGTTACACCGCCTTTCTTGGATTTATTATACCACAACTTTATAAACATTTCAAGTGTGGCGGTTTGGATTTGTCTACAGTTTTGGCTCTTTAGGGAGAAAAGCTACATCAAATACCTATTCACTATTCATTATTACTTATTACTTGCCAAAAATCGACAAAGGGGTTTTAGTGAAGAGTGAAGAGTGAAGAGTGAAAAAGTAAAAATCTCCCCGAACTTCGTCCGAGGAGATTTTTGGGATGTGTGTCCGATTCAGATGCAAAGCCGTGTGAAGCCGATTTAGATGCACACGGATTTTGCAGAGGGTATAATAACCCCTTGGCGATGATGGGAGTTGCACCCCGACGCTGTCTTCCGTGGCGCAACGCCATGCTTGCAAACGAGGCCTATGTATTTTTTGTCTTTCGTACAACCTGTGTTTTAGCGAGGGAATCGCCTAAGCGTTTCCCTTTGTTAGCTAAAACAACGATGCCTTCAATCTGTACGATCACGTATGTAATGTTTCTCAAAATCAGACTACCGAAAGATGCTTTTTCTCCGGTTTCGGAATTTTGGATCATTAAACCGCAAATAAGTTTACCCAAACTTCTTCTTCCAAACAAGCAATCCTTGAATAAGCAATATAGAGGTAACCACGCAAGCCCCATAAGAAATCCCGCAGATGCGAACATCTTGATGCTCGGATAAAGTAGGTATTCAGGATTACTTCCGGGACCATAAAACATAAGCGCCATAGCAATACCGAACATAATATTCCAGTCGATTACAAATGCAAAAAATCTTCGAATTAGAATTTTAATGTCCATATTTCTACCACCTTTCATTTGGTTATGTCTTATTATACCACAATTTTGTAAACATTTCAACCGTTTCGCAAGTTCGAATCTGTCCGCAGTTTTGGTTTTGTGGAATTTATAATAAAAATTGCTTTTCGCCATAGCGAAAATCTACCTTACTTCTTCACTATTCACTATTACCTATTACTTTGCCAAAAATCTCCTCGGACGGATTTAGTGAAAAGTGAAGAGTGAAGAGTGAAAAGGTAAAAATCTCCCCGAACTTCGTACGGGGAGATTTTTGGCAGGGGTAGCTGGATTCGAACCAACGATGAGGGAGTCAAAGTCCCTTGCCTTGCCGCTTGGCGATACCCCTGTATTAAGTTTTGAGAGTGAATCCAATTCGACGTTCCGTCGAAAGCTGGATATTGCTACGCGGATTTTAGTTTGCAAAAACCGTTCCGCTCGGTGCTATGGTGAGGAATATCTCCGCGTTACGCAAGATACCGACGGTGTCGGTATGCGAACCAACGATGAGGGAGTCAAAGTCCCTTGCCTTGCCGCTTGGCGATACCCCTGTGTAATTTTTATGTGCGGTTGCGTTTCGTCGTTTTATTGATAAATGGACGATAGGAAAAACGAGTCTACAAACCAACGGAGAAATTATATCATATTTTAAAATGTGTGTCAAGAGTTAAAACCAAAAGTTTTGAACAATTTTAGGCATCCCGAGGTGCGCTTGCGTTAGTATTTCGAAATCGGCGAGGTAAGATATGCGAAAAACGTTAGATTTTGCTCTCGGCATTTTTGCGAACACCCCCGAGGGCGTGCTTCTGAGAACGCGGCCTCGGGGGTGTTCGTTTTATTTAATTCTTCTTTATCCGAGTGCAACAACACCGGTCTCGTTAAGAACGAGGAAGAGCATATAGAGTGCGTAGATAGTAAGAAGCGCGTAGCCCTGCCACTTTTTGAATCTGCCCTGAATAACGGTGGGCACGATCGCAACGGCACAAGCCGCAATACAAACGGGGAAGTCAAAGACGAGGTTGATCTTCTCAACGGGAAGCGGAACACCGTTTATAACTGCGCAAAGGGGAAGGATAAGCGTGGTATCGATGATGTTCGCACCTACGATATTACCAACGGAAAGAGAGTTCTCTTTCTTGCGGATAGCGGTAAGTGTGGTAACAAGCTCGGGAAGAGAGGTTCCAAGTGCGATTACGGTAAATCCAATGATGGTTTCGCTGATACCGATTCCGGAAGCGATGGTCTTACCGGACGAAACGAGGAATTCCGCACCGAAAACGATAGCCGCAGTACCGAGAAGGAAGAAGAGCACCTTCGAGGGAACTTCCTTTTTGTCAAAGGATTCCTTCTTTTCCGCAGCAGCTTCCTTCTTGCCTTCGATAAGGTTGCTTACCATAAATACAAGGAAGATAGCCCAAAGAATGAACGCAGACCAAACGGGAAGCGAGCCACTGAGCGAGAGAATGGTGAGTCCTACGATGGCACCGAGAAGAAGTCCGCCCTTAAGAGCGAATTCCTTTCTGCTGACGATTCCTGCGATAGCAACGAGGGAAACGCCCATAATGAGAGTAGTGTTAGCGGTAACCGATCCGATAGCGTTACCGATAGCAA
Organism: Eubacteriales bacterium; assembly: GCA_045129715.1. Taxonomy (GTDB): domain Bacteria; phylum Bacillota; class Clostridia; order Oscillospirales; family CAG-272; genus UBA1740. Next base: position 4,653 of record JBGVKA010000187.1, read on the forward strand.
GCTGAGCAGAGCCGTTCATAGCCGCTCTTACCGAAACGAGAAGCTCGGGGAGTGTTGTTGCAAAGGATACGACGGTTGCGCCAACGACGAACTTGGGTATACCGGTTGCCTCTGCAAACCAAGAAGCCGAATCAACGAACCAATCTCCGCCCTTGATGATAGAGCAAAGACCAACGATGAAGATCACTGCGGCAACTGCGAGAAGAGCTCCGCTGCCAAGGGAGCCGAAAAGTGTAAAGCCGAAAAATTCCATTTTTGTTCCTCCATAAAATAAAAAATCCAAGCACGGCATAACCATACTTGGCATCGGAGCTTTTAAGACCCCATGTATGGCTATATGCATACATGAGTCTCGCAATTTAAAACAAGCCAGACC
>JBGVKA010000188.1:0-13233 GCA_045129715.1 Eubacteriales bacterium
ACGAATCTTAGTTTTCCTTACCGGATGCCGCGATCTTTTCGGACTCAAGCTTGATGCTCTTGAAGACGATCTCTGCGGCAATAGCCAAGGTGGCGAGAGCTATGATGGCAATAACGTTTGCCTTCTTGCGATCCTCGATCCTGTTCATATTCTTCTCTATTACCTCGATATCAAGCTTGATATTTTCCATATCCTCCTTGATCTCGGCCTTAGTCTCCTTGTCGCCCTCATCCTTGTAGGAGCTCTTGTACTCGTCGTACTGCTCAACGAAGACGTCCTTAAGCTCAGCGAGAGAGTTGTACAAAATACCGTCCTCGCTTGCCTCGTCCTTATACTCGGTGAAGACTATGGAGTTCTGGCAATGGATATACATATCACGGCGTTTATCGGGACTTTCGGAGGTGAATACGAGAAGAGTCAAAACGTACGCTACTGCAACGAAGATAAATCCGATATAGAAGGTACCGAAATAAGCCTTGGGCTTTCTGCTCTTCTTACGTCTGAACTTCTCTGCAACGGCAACGCGAGCGAGCATATAGCCGAGCGCAAGATAGATAACGGTGGGGATAGCGGCAATGATGGATACGATGATATTCATCGACTCCGCAACTCTTGACGCCGCCTCAACGGGATCGATCTGAGCCGCATACTTAACGTAGCTCGTCTCAAACTCGGTGTAGTGGTTCTGCATATCGTTGATCATAAGTCCGCTCATCTTCATACCGAGAAGCGCAATTATGAGAGTTATAACGAAAACTCCGAGAGTGATAGACTGCTTGATAACGGTCTTCTTGTATTTTTCGCCGCCCTCTTCCTTAGCCTCAAGAACGGGAACGATGCCTCTTACGATAGCAAACGCGGTAATAGCAAGGAGTCCCAATACGATTCCGCCGCCGAGAGACGCGATACCGCGAGTCTTTGCAACGTAGTGCTGAACGGTGATCATATTAACCGTGAATGCGATTATGGGAAGACGTATATCGGAAAGCTTTTTAACCACGCAAGCGGTGAAATTAAGCTCCGACTTGATAAGCTTCATAGCCTTGAGCACGATATCGAGAACGAGAATTGCAAGCGCGATCAAGGTAAAGACTATACCGAAGGTAAGATAGCTCGCATCCTTATTTGCGTTATACATAGAGGCTCTGAGAGCAACCTTCTTCACGAAGCTCTTCTTCTCAAGCTTGAGCTGAAGTCTCGCATCGTCCTTCTCACTGATGCCACTCATTATCTCGTCGATCTGTGCCTGAAGCTCGGCATCTTTCTTCGCATCGGTGGTGGCGAGGTCCTTCTGTGCCTGAAGCTTATAAAGACTTGCCATAGTGTCAACGTCCTTGCCGGAGGCAAAGAGAGCGGAAACGAGGCTGACCTTCATTTTTCCTGCGTAATGAAGATCGACGTTGTAATATCCGATCTTGTAGGAGGACTCTTCGAACGCCTCCGCAGAGCTTACGGATACTACGGGGAGGAAGAGCGAAATAAGTAATACTACCAAAAGCGCTGCGCAAGCGAGCGCTCTCAAAATTGAAGTGGATCTTTCCATTGCAATTCTCCTGTGATGTATGTTTTATTTTATTAACTGTTTTATCGACACGCACGGGGGCGTATCGGGGTGCCTTTCGGCTGCGAGGGGGTGACTAATGGGCGTTCTTAATAAGGAAATGACCGCTCAAGGTCACGATCAGTGCCGCGAGGGCGGGATCCGAAAGCCCGCCAAGATCGACGGAGGAATCGGTGCACGTCCAATTTTCGACCGATGCAAAGGTAACGCTTGCGAGAGAGTCGCATCCGAGGAAGCTTGAGTCACCGACATAGATAGTGCTCTTAGGTATCTCGACAGACGAAAGCGCGGTGCATCCCGCGAACGCCTTGTTACCTATAGTACGCATTCTGTTCGAAAGAGTAAGTGAGGCGAGCGACGAGCATCCTTCAAATGCAGAGGCTTCTATAACCGTGATACCGCTCGGTATCTCAAGAGAGGTAATGGACGAGCATCCGTAAAAGGCGTATTCCTCAACGGTCGACATTTTCTCGGGAAGGTCTACGCCAAGAAGACTTGCGCAATTATAAAACGCGCGCCTGCCTATCTGCGTCATATGGTGGGGTATTTCTATCGTTTCAAGCAAGCTCATTCCCTCAAACGCGGATTCGTATATTACGTTCGCGGAGGAGTGAACGTGGCAAGCGGTCCTTTCGGTATCCGTAGCCTTCACGAGAACGACGTACGGATTCTCAGCGTTTCCGAGATAATTCGCACCGCCAAACTCGGTGAGTCCCTCAACGGTATCGAGATTTTCAAAGGCTCCCGAGCCGACGTAGCTGACGTTATTTCCAAGCGTTATCGAGCTTACGCCAACGCAACCGCCAAATGCCAAAACCCCTATATGCTCGGTGGTGCTCGGCAGGTCTATTGAGGTTATAAGGCTACAGCCCTCAAAGGCTCCGTATCCTATCTTCTGAAGTCTCTCTCCGAAATCCACGCTCTCAAGAGCCGAGCATCCAACGAAGGCGAGATCTCCTATCTCCTCAACGTAGGTGAGCTTTATGCTCTTAAGATAACGCACGTTAAGAAACGCGCTCGGAGCTATGGACTCCACTCTTTTGAGAAGCTCAAGCTCCTCGTCCTCCTTAGCCTGAGGATAACAGATAAGTCTTTTGTTGTCCTTAGAGTAAAGAGCACCGTGGAAATACTTATATTCGGGATTGTCAAGAGCAACCGTTATTTCCTTAAGATTCACACAGGGCAAAAACGTTTCCGCGCTGAGCGAGGTTATCGTTTTGGGTATTCTTATGCTTTTGATCCTTTGAAGAGACTCGTCGTTCTCATCAAAATCGATTCCGACGACCTTATAGCCGTCTATCCAACCCGGGATCTCAAGCTTGGGATCTTCTCCCTTATAGCCCGTGAGCGTTATTTCGTATTCACTGTCAACGACGTATTCAAAGCCCTCGTAAAAGCCTGCCTTGTCGAGAAGAACTCCGCAGGAGCTGAGGCAAGCGGTGGCACAGATCACGACGAGCAACAGTGAAAAAAGAAGCAATGCCTTTTTCATGTCGTTTCCTTTCCAAAAAAATTCAACGAACGCGAGTCGTTATAATAATGTCGCACGGTTCTTATTTGATAGCTATGCTATCACCTCTCACGCTGAGAGAGGCGGAGAAATAAGCCGTGAGCGCCTTTTTCATTTCAAGGGCATCGGCTATCGCAATACACTCGTTTGCCGAATGCATCGCAAGCTGAGGAATCCCTATATCGACCGTGGGCACGGATACCTTGGTATCGGCAATCGAGCCGAGAGTCGAGCCACCGGGAAGATCGGCACGGTTAAAATAGCTCTGAGGCTTTACTCCCACCGTGGCACATATCTCGCGGAAGACCGCATCGGACACGGTGTCGGTAGCGTATCTTTTGTTTGCATTGTATTTTATGGCAATTCCGCCGCCGAGGGTGGGCGCGTTTGCCTTATCCGCCATTTCGGGATAGTTGGGGTGCAGAGCGTGAGCGTTATCTGCGCTTACCATAAACGAGGACGCTATTCTTCTTAAATACTCGCACTCGGAGCCGCACACACGCTTGAGAGTGTCAAAGAGGAAGGTCGATGCGGCACCCTGACGCGTCTCGGAGCCTACCTCCTCGTTATCGAAGACCGCAAGAACGGGGGTTGCATCCGTTACCCTTGCCTCGGAGAAGGCTTCGAGCATTGCGTATACCGAGCTGAGATCGTCAAGACGGGGGGAAAGAAGCATTTCACCGTTTAAGCCGAAGATCGTGGGCTTCTCTGCGCTCACGAGATAAAGCTCGTGAGATACGATATCCGAGACCTCGGCACCTACCGACGCCGCAACTCTTTCCATAAGCTCTCCGCTCTTACCCGAGAGGGATGCGAGGGGGAAGAGCTCCTTTGCGGGATTGAGCTTACAGCTCTCGTTAACCGTTCTGTTCATATGAATAGCAAGGCTCGGAATAACTACGGTGCTCTCACCGATATCGGCAAGACGGGATTCAACTCCGCCCTCGGCTCTCACGGTAACTCTTCCCGATACGGTAAGAGGTCTGTCAAGCCAGGTGTAATTTATCATTCCGCCGTACTTTTCGGTATCAAGCTTTACGCACGCACCGAGAGTGCTGTCTCCCTTCACTCTGAATGCGGGAGAATCACTGTGCGCCGCGCCGATCATAAAGCCGCCGCCGTTATTGACGAAGGCTATCACCGACGAGCCTGCGCGCACCACGTAATACTTACCGCCGAGGTCGAGCTTCCACCCGTCGTTTTCGTAGAGCCTTGTGAAGCCCTCCGAATCGAGCTTTGCGGTTATATTCGCTACGGCGTGATATGCCGTTTTTGAGCTTTCCATAAATTTTTGGAGATTTTTACCAAAATTTGACATAATAATACCTTTTTAAAATATATTTACAAAGATATATTACAACTTTTTTCTGCAAATGTCAACTTTTTTGAGAAAATCTTCTCGAACCTGTTGAAAAAAAGTTTTTTTTAAGTTAAAATATATGTTGAAATTCTGAAAAACGGAGTAAAATATGCTAAGCTTTACGAAATATCCAAATGCCGAGAGAGTATTCTTCTATTTTGAAGAGATATCCAAGGTACCTCACGGCTCCTTCAACACCTCCGCCATTGCGGACTACCTCGAGGGATTTGCCAAGGCGCACTCGCTCGAATGCACTCGCGACGAAGCGGACAACGTGATCATAAAGAAAAACGCAACCGCGGGCTACGAGACTCGCCCGACGGTCATTATACAGGGACACACCGATATGGTGGCAGAAAAAACCGAGGATTCGGATATATGCTTCGACACTGACGGTCTTGAGCTTTATATCGACGGTGATTTCCTTCGCGCTAAGGGAACGACTCTCGGCGGTGACGACGGAGTTGCGGTGGCTTATATGCTCGCCCTTCTCGAATCGGACACTATCCCCCACCCCGCACTTGAGATGCTCTTCACCTCCGACGAGGAGGTCGGTCTTCTCGGTGCGACGGCTCTTGACACCTCAAATCTTAACGGAAGGATCATGATAAACGTCGACTCGGATGACGAGGGCGTTTTCACCGTAGGATGTGCAGGCGGCGGAAGAGTTGATTTCACCCTTCCCGTATCCCGCGACGACTCCGAGGGCAAGTGCTACGAGCTTTCCGTATCCCAGCTTCTCGGCGGTCACAGCGGCGTTGAGATCGACAAGTGCCGTGCAAACGCCATTAAGCTCGGCTCTAAGATACTTTCAAAGCTCGGAGACGTTCGTCTTGCCTCTCTTGAGGGCGGAACGAAGGACAACGCTATCCCGAGAGAATTCAAGGCTACGTTCAAGACGAAATTCGGCATCGGCGGAATTTTCGAGGAGGCAAGAGCCTCTGCTCTCAAGTCATACAAGGACATCGAGCCTAACGCCAAGATAACCCTCACCGAGTGCGAGGACGTCGGAAGCACGCTTGATGAAAAATCGAGCAAGACCGTTATTGCAGTTCTCCGAGAAACGAGATCGGGCGTTATAGCGATGAGCGAGGAGATCAAGGGACTCGTAGAAAGCTCCGAGAATCTCGGAATTGCAAAGCTTTCCGAGAGTGAATTCAATTTCACCGTTTCCGTTCGCTCTGCGAAGGCAGACAAAAAGCGCGAGCTTATCTCAAATCTTAAGGATATTGCAGAAAAATACGGTGCTACGGTCTCCGTGCGCGGCGAATATCCCGCTTGGGAATATAAGCGCGACTCTCACGTAAGAGAGGTTGCTTGCAAGGTGTTCGCAAATATGTACGGCAAGGAGGCTAAGGTAATAACCATCCACGCCGGACTTGAATGCGGAATCTTCTCCGATAAGATCGAGGGGCTCGACTGCATATCCCTCGGCCCCGATAACTTCGACATCCACACGACCGAGGAGCATCTCTCGATATCCTCAACGGCTCGCGTTTGGGAATTCTTGAAGGCAATGCTCAAGGAAATTTAAAGAAAAAGGAACTGATAAAATGAACAAGACAAGACTCAGAAAATACGCGTACCTCATCGCATCGAAGGGCGCAAACGTACAGAAGGGACAGGAGGTCTTCATTACCGCGGAGCTCGATCAGCCCGAATTCGTGGAGATGCTCGTCAAGGAATGCTATAAGCTCGGTGCAAAAAAGGTTGTCGTCGATTGGAGCTATCAGCCTCTTGAAAAGCTCGCGGTCAAGTACCAGAGCTCAAAGACTCTCGGCTCTGTTGACGATTGGCAGATGAAAAAGTGGGAGCATCAGCTCGATGTTCTCCCTGCAAAGATATTCCTCACCTCAGAGGATCCCGACGGTCTTAAGGGCGTAAACCAGACCAAATACTCCAAGGCGAGAGCGGCTCGCTCCATCGCTATCAAGCCTATCAGACGAAAGATGGAAAACCACTATCAGTGGTGTATCGCAGGCGTTCCCGGTGCGGCTTGGGCAAAGAAGGTATTCCCCGGCGTGAGATCCTCGGTTGCCGTCGAAAAGCTTTGGGAGGCAATTCTTGATACCTCGCGCGTTTGGGATGATCCCGCGCTCGAATGGGACAAGCACAACGACGATCTTCTCAAAAGATGCAATTACCTCAATTCTCTCGGACTTAAGAAGCTTATTTATAAATCCTTTAACGGAACCGACCTCACCGTAGGTCTTATCCCCGAGGCACTCTTCTGCGGCGGCGGTGAAAACACCACCGAAGGCGTTTATTTCAACCCCAACATTCCCACCGAGGAGGTATTCACCTCTCCCAAGCGCGGCGAGGCAGAGGGTATCGTTTACTCTTCTCTTCCTCTTTCCTACGGCGGTCAGCTCATCGAGAATTTCTATATGCGATTCGAGGGCGGTAAGGTTGTTGAATCGGGTGCGGAAAAGAATGCAGATCTCCTTCGCGAGATGCTTTCCGCTGACGAGGGTGCTTCCTATCTCGGAGAGTGCGCTCTCGTTCCCTACTCCTCTCCTATCCGCAAGAGTGAGGTCCTCTTCTACAACACTCTTTACGATGAAAATGCGGCTTGCCACCTTGCAATAGGAATGGGCTTTACCAACGTTCTTCGCGATTTTGAGAAATACACCGAGGACGAGGCTCACGCGCTCGGCATCAACGACTCCGTTACCCACGTTGATTTTATGATCGGAACGAGTGATCTCTCTATCACCGGTATCGATAAAAACGGCAACGAGGTTAAGATCTTCGAAAACGGAGAATGGGCGTTTTAATCGCAATTTTGTAAACAATAATTAGAAAAACGAACGGTTTTGACTCTGCAAATGCAAAAATAAGTCAAAACCGTTCGTTTTTTATTTAGGTTGCTTCGTTTTATCTTAACACACTCTTCACTCTCCGTAAGACAACTTCACTTGCAAAGCAAACTTCACTGCCCAAAGGGCAACTTCACTCGCAAAGCAAACTTCACTGCCACCGGGCAACTTCACTGCCCAAGCGTAAAGCTTGGCGCCGCGAGTATGATGCGCTCGGCACATCTTACACCGTCAACTGCAGAGGATACTATACCGCCTGCATATCCTGCGCCCTCGCCTATTGGATACAGACCGAATACACCGGGTGTCATATAGCTTTCGTCTCTGAAAACTCTCACGGGTGAGGTGGAACGCGTTTCGGGGCCTGTTAAAACAGACTCGGGGTAATAAAATCCGCGCATCCAATCGTCAAAGTCACGGATACCAAGTCTTAGAGACTCTGCAACTACGGAGGGCATATATTCTTCAACGGAAGCCGCTAAAACTCCACACGGGTACGAGGGTTTCACACCCGATACGGATGAAGGCTTTACCCCTTGCATAAAATCACCCATAGTGATCGCGGGGGCTTTATATCCTCCGCCGCCGACCAAAAAGGCGCGTCTTTCTATCTTGCGTTGAAGCTCTATGCCTGCGAGGGGGGATGCCGAGGCAAAATCACTCGGCGTGAAGCTGACGAGATGCGCGGCATTTGAATTATCCGCCATTCGCGCCTCCTCGCTCATTCCGTTGGTAACGATACCCTCCCTGCCGCTTGCCGCCGCGACTACGGTACCTCCGGGGCACATACAGAAGCTATAGACGCTCCTGCCGGACGAAAGATGCGTAACGAGGTGGTAGGATGCCGTTCCTATTTCGGACGGGGGATTTTTTTCACCGAGCACGAGCTCGTTTATATATTCTCGCGGATGCTCTATTCTTACACCTATGCCAAAGCCCTTTGCCTCCATTTTAACACCGAGCTCAAGGAGCATCTCAAAAGTATCCTCGGCACTGTGTCCTGTGGCTAATATGACGCGGTCTGTGGGTATCCTCTCGCGCTTACCGTCCTTTTCGTATTCGGCATATATTATTTTTTCATCCCTTACACCGAGGGAGGTGACTTTTGCACGGTAGATAAATCTGCCTCCGAGAGACTTTATCTTCTCTCTTATAGCTTTTACGTAAAGAGGAAGCTTATCCGTGCCGAGATGCGCGCCTACGGTATAAATAATATCCTCGGGCGCACCTGCCGAAACGAACTCGGAGAGCACCTTGTGCTTATATTTATCCATTCCTCCGACCTTGAGCTTTCCGTCGGAGAAGGCACCTGCTCCTCCCTCACCGAATTGGATGTTAGACTCACCGTCAAGCACGCCGTCAGCAAAGAACACGTCGACCGAGCGACGTCTTTCTTCGACCGCATCACCGCGCTCTACTACTATCGGGCACGCTCCCGACTCGGCAAGAGTCAATGCCGCAAAGAGACCTGCGGGCCCTGCTCCGACTACCACGGGCGGTGCATCAAAGCTCTTTTTCGGAATGTCGAGACGGTACGAGGGGCACTCGGAAACTCTCTTTTTCATTTTTAAGAGTCCTCTCTCGCGTTCGGGGGAAAGCTCCACTCCGAGCGTCAGGGCGAACTCCTTTTTTTCGTCTATTTTGAGTACCTTTTTAAGTATAACGACGTCATGTATCTCGCTTTTCTCTATCGGAAACGCGCTGACTATGGCGTCCTTTATTTTTTCATTATCATAATCGGTATTTACTCTTACGTCTAACCTTACCATACGCGCTCCTTTCCGAATTTTTTCGGCTTGCTATCAATTATTTTAGCACAAAGACGGGTATTTTTCAAGGCGAATTTTATAAAAGGCGAAGATATTTTTTTGCGGTGCGATATGCGGTGCTTAGCCGTTTATCCGATATCTGCATAAAATCGCAAAGCTTTGCCAAATATAAGAATAACGCTTCTGAAGGGAGATGCAAATGAAAAAGCTATTTATTTTTTTTACAATACTTTGCCTATTATCTACGTCGCTCGTATCCTGCGGAAAAAAAGACGGGGGTGAGGTCTCGGTATTCTACTACACCTACAGTGACACCTATATTTCGAGCGTGAGAAGCTCGATGGATAAGCTTCTTCGCGAATCGGGGCTCGCTTATAATAATTATGATGCAAACAGCAACCAGACCACACAGACAGAGCAGATAGATACCGCTATTGCAAAGGGCTCAAGACTCCTTATCGTCAATATAGTTGACACGGGCTCTGACGATGCCGCAAGGAATATCGTTTCAAAGGCCAAGGCGGCAAATATCCCTCTTATATTCTTTAACCGCTCCGTAAGCGAGGCGGTCGTATCCTCGTATGAAAAATGCGTATTTATCGGAACGGACTACGAGATGGCAGGGCATATGCAGGGTGAGCTTATAGGAAAATACGTGCTCAAAAACTACGCGGCCCTCGACCTCAACGGTGACGGCAAGATATCCTACGTTATGTTCAAGGGACAGCAAGGAAACTCCGAGGCAGAGGCACGCACGAAATACGGAGTTGAGGATGCGGACAAAATATTAGCGACGGGCGGAAAGCCGAAGCTCGTTTTCTACGACTCCAAAAACTCAAACAAATATCTCGTTGATCAGGGCGGTAACTGGTCTGCTCAAGCGGCTAACGATTATATGAAGACTATCCTATCCGCACACAGTGAATCCTCCTCAAATATGATAGAGCTCGTTATCGCAAACAACGACGAGATGGCACTCGGTGCGCTTTCCGCGCTTCAGGAGGCAGGCTACAACAAATCGGGCGGAAAGACTATTCCCGTTTTCGGAGTTGACGCCACGGATGCGGCAATCGCAAAGATAAAGGACGGCTCTATGACGGGAACTATCAAGCAGGATTCCCAGGGAATGGCAAGCTCCATCGTAAGCGTTGCGAAAAACCTTCTTGACGGCGGTGATATCTTCAGAGGTATAGACAAGGATAACGTGGTCGGAAAATGGAGGATCAATATTCCCTATTCCGCTTTCACGAGTGAGGATGCTTCAAAATAAATGGAAAGCTCAATTCTTCTCAAAATGGAGAACATTTCAAAAAGCTTCCCCGGTGTTAACGCATTAAGCGGCGTTTCTCTTGAGGTAAAGCGCGGTACCGTTCACGCGCTTATGGGCGAAAACGGAGCCGGAAAATCAACGCTTATGAAATGCCTTTTCGGAGTTTACGAAAAGGATTCTGGAAGGATCTGTCTTGACGGCGAAGAGGTGGATTTTAAGAGCTCAAGGGATGCACTCAGCCACGGCGTTGCTATGGTGCATCAGGAATTGAACCAGGCTAAAAAACTCACGGTTGCCGAGAATATGTGGCTCGGAAGATTTCCGAGGATGATAGATAAGCTCCCGTTTATAAGCACGAAAAAGATGAACGAGATGACGGGCGAGATATTCCTCTCGCTCGGTCTTGATATCGATCCGCGCGTAAAAATGGAGAAGATGTCGGTCTCGCAGAGGCAAATGGCGGAAATAGCGAAGGCTGTCTCCTATAACGCGAGGGTGATCGTTTTCGACGAGCCTACCTCATCCTTAAACTCCGAGGAGGCAGAGCGGCTTTTCAAGATCATCGAAATGCTGAAGGACAAGGGATGCGGTATCATTTATATCTCGCACAAGATGGAGGAGATACTCCGCATATCCGACGAGGTCACCGTTATGCGAGACGGAAGGCACGTTGCAACTCACGATGCAAAAAGCATTACCACCGACGAAATAATAAGACTTATGGTCGGGCGGGAGCTTTCAAAGAGATATCCGGAGAAGCAGGGCGCACCCGATGGTGTTCTTTTCGAGGCGGTCGGCTTAAGCTCGGAATACTCCTCGCTTACGGATATTTCATTTACGCTCGCGAGGGGCGAGATACTCGGCATTTCAGGTCTTGACGGCTCGGGAAGGACCGAGCTTCTTGAAAACGTTTTCGGTCTTTCCACGAGGAGTGGGGGCAGGCTTTATCTTAACGGTGAAGAGATATACAACTCCACGCCGGCAGAATCGATAAAAAACGGCTTTGCCTTCGTCACCGAGGAAAGACGCGCATCGGGAATATTCGGAATACTCTCAATACGCGAAAACACGGTCATATCAACGCTTAAGAAATGGCGTGTCGGTCCATTTCTTTCAAAGCGGAAAATGAACGATATAACTAAGGAATATATCAAAAGGCTCGGTGTTAAGACGCCCGATGAGAATACGAAGATACGCTCGCTCTCGGGAGGCAATCAGCAGAAGGTCATCTTCTCAAGGTGGCTTCTTTCGGAGCCGACGGTATTGCTTCTTGACGAGCCGACTCGCGGAATCGACGTTGGCGCAAAGTATGAGATATACGAGCTTATATCACAGCTCGCACGCTCGGGGCGCGGAGTTATTCTCGTTTCCTCGGAGATGCCCGAGCTTTTAGGTCTTTGCGACAGAATAATGGTGCTCAGCGGCGGAAGGCTTTCGGGCATCGTCGGTGCCGATGCGACGCAGGAGGAAATACTGAGCCTTGCCACGAAATACGTTTAACGTCCCGAGGGACTTAAGGAAAGGATCTTTATGGAAGAAAAAAAGAAATACCGAGACAGGATCAAGGGAGCCTTTCACGGTATGGGTAACAATATAAAGGATAGATACAAGTCCTTCTCCTCCCTCTCGACGTCGGACAAGCTATCGAGGACGGCGGACGTGCTTTTAAATAACGCGATGTTCATTATGATAATACTCGCGGTCATAGTTATCGCTATAATGAAGCCGCGCTTTTTATCCGTCGCCTCGGTCATAAACATAATATCGCTTACTGCCGCAAGGCTTCCCATAGCACTCGGTATCGGCGGTGCGATAGTGCTGACGGGAACGGATATTTCCGCAGGACGCGCGGTAGGTCTTACCGCCTGCATAAGCGCGGCTCTTCTCCAAAGCTCAAGCTACGGCGCGAAGATATTTCCAAATCTTGAGCCGCTGCCCATCCCCGCGGTCATTCTTGCGGTAATACTGTCGGGTGCCTTAATAGGTCTCGTAAACGGATTTTTCGTTGCGAAATTCAAGCTTCATCCGTTTATAGTAACGCTTTCGACTCAGCTCATCATATACGGCATAATTCTCTTGTTTTTGCAGATCGGTACGAACGGCGGTCAGACGCTTTCGGGACTCGACGCCTCGTATCTCGATTTCATTGCGGGACCTCTTTTCCGCATCAGAGGTATTGCGGTGCCGAAATACGTTCTTTATTCCGTAATTATAACCGCGATTATGTGGGTGATATGGAACAAGACGGTTTTCGGGCGGAATATGTTCGCGGTCGGCTCCAACGAGGAGGCGGCAAACGTTTCAGGCGTGAACGTTTTTCTTACCGTTATCGGAGTTTTCGTGCTCGCGGGGATCATGTACGCTATCACGGGATTTATCGAGGGCGCGAGAATAGGCTCCGCCGCATCTTACACGGGACTCAACTATGAGAGTGACGCTATTGCCGCCTGCGTTATCGGAGGAGTTTCCTTCGTTGGCGGTACGGGTAAGATAGGCGGTGTCGTCATTGGAGTTCTGCTTTTACAGATAATTTTCGTCGGTCTTAATTTCCTATCCGTCGATCAGAACCTTCTCTATATAATAAAAGGTCTTATAATCCTGCTTGCCTGCGCTATCGATATGAGAAAATATCTTGCGAGAAAATAAGGTCAAAAGCTAAACGAAAAGCAAGAGCCAAGGACAGATGGGATCAACCCCGCACGTCCGACGGCTCTTGCTTAAAAATATTTAATACTTAGATCTGAGGTATCAATGAATAACGACGAAAAAAATCAAAGCAATAGCCGTAAGACTATATACGACGGCATAAGGATCACAGGGCGCGGTGCCGATATTGCTATCGCGGTCTTATCCTTCGTGCTTACGCTTATCTTTATATTCGCGCTATCCAAAAATTAGTGCTGTGAATAGTAGTAGCTCTTATAATTCTTACCGGTCTTAAGTT